>JBCCEF010000037.1 GCA_039030395.1 Acidobacteriota bacterium | reverse complement strand
GGCCAACGAGCCGCCGGAGGGATCGGTGATTGAGGCGACCGTGCCGGTCGCGGCGTTGTAGCCGTAGGTGTAGGCGCCGCGCGGGATGGTGATTGCCGACAGCCGGTGGGAGGTCGGGTCGTAGGAGTAGTCGATGGTGTCGCCGTTCGGGCGGGTGACGAAGTCCGGACGGCGGTCGAGATCCCACAGGAAAGCAGTGACCGAGGGACTCGACTGCCCATCCGGCGCCGGGGCACGGTATTGCTCCGGAAGGTCCACCACCGACGGGGTGAAGCCGTGCCCCGGCCGCGACGGCGGCACCAGGGCCGTCAAGTTGCCGGCATCGTCGTAGAAGGAGAAGACCGTGCGGCTACCGGGCAGATCCTGCTGCTGCACCCGCCCTGCCGTCTCGTAGTGGAAGACCGACTCGCGACCCGCCGGGTCGGTGACGCTTCGCAGGAAGCCGTTCGAGTTGGGCGGGAACTCCCAGTAGTCGTAGGTGGTGGTGCGGGTACCGCGGGTCACCGTTTCGAGCCGGCCGCGGTCGTCGTAGCCGTAGATGATCGGCTCTAGATCTCCAACCCGTGACTCCACCATCCGACCGTACTCGTCGTAGGTCGAGACCCCCACCCGACTTTCCGGCGTGGTCGTCGTGACGGTCCGCGCCACCAGGTCGAGGACCGTCAGCACGGTGTGGTCGTTGATCGTCGAGGTGGAGGTGATCTCCGTCGCCTCGCCGGTCTGGGGATCGGTAGCGGTGGTCTGGCGATCGGATACGGTGCGATAGGTCAGACCGCCAGGGGTGGTCATCACCACCTCGTTGACCACCGGAGCCTGCATTCCCAGGCGCGGGTCCGAGGTTTCGACGATGCGCGACACGACGCCGTCCGCGGAGGTCACCTCCCGGCTGCCATCGAGATGTTGTTCAGCGACCGTCTGGGTGCCATCGGGCTGAGTGACGGTGCTCCGCCGGACACCGCCCGGCAGCTCTTCGGTGACATAGGTCGTCACCCGCCCTTCGGCGCTGGTCTTGGTGACGGTGGTCGACTGGATGCCGGTGGTCTCGCTGTAGCTCTCACTGCGGACGAGGTCGGTGAAGCCGCCGGCCGGGTCCGTGTCGCGATCCAGCCGGCCGTCCGGGGCGTAGCGGAAGGTGGTTTCGCGTGAAAGTGGGTCGATGAGCTTGGTGAGAAGCCCCTCACCCGTTGGCGAGTACTCGAAGGTCACCGTCTCGTTCGCCTGATTGGTGACCGACTCCAGGTAGCCGCTCGGGTAGGTCTCCAACACCGTCCGCTGGCCGAAGGGCGCCACGATGGCTCGCGGCCGACCGTCCACGTCCCGTTCGATGGTGGTGTCGTTGCCGAAGGCGTCGGAGATGCGCTCCAGCCAGCCTTCCGGGGTGTAGTGGAAGGTCAGCAGGGACTCTTCGGTCTGCGCGTCCTTGGTCTCCAGATGCCGGCCCTGGGCGTTGAAGACGAAGATCACCGAGCCGTCCTCGGAGGCGATCTCGATGGTCGCCGTCTGGATGATCGGATCGGGTACCGGAGAGTCCAGCTTGCGCACCCGGTCGTTGAAGGAATCGGACACCAGCAACTCGCCCTCCGGCGTCAAGGCCACCGCCGCCGGCACGTTGAGGAGAGTCTGCCCGGCAGGCAGGAGTTGGCCGTTGAAGCCGGCTTCGCCGGTGCCTACGATGGTGGTGATATACCCCTGGGGATCCACCCGCCGGATGACGTGGTTTTCTGAATCGGAAATCAGCACCGAGCCGTCCCGAGCGATCGTCACGCTACGGGGGCTCGAAAGCTGCGCTAGGTCTGCTGGCCCCCCATCACCGGAGTAGCCGGAGTAACTGTCCGCCGCCTCGTCGTAGCTACCCGCTACCGAAACGATGAATCCACCCGGTTCCACCCGCCATACCCGGTGCGAGGAGACTTCCGCGAAGTAGAGATTTCCCTCCGCGTCGAACTCAAGGTCCACGGGTTCACTGAACCAAGCATCGAGAGCCAAACCGCCCGAGCCAAAGGTATTGAATCGGTCGACTTCCTCTGGTGTCAGCGCTGTTGAACGCCCACCGGCGTATCGCGAGAAGATCTTGCCATCCGGCGACATGCGCAGGATCACATCCACCAGCGGCAGCGAAAACTGAATCGCCACGTAGAGCTGACCGTCGGGACCGACCGCCACGTCCGCCGGATAGAACAGGCCCGTGCCGGTGAAGTCCCGGACGGTGGTGATGATGCCGGTCTCCGGGTCCACTCGCCGGACGGAGCTGTGGAAGGTGTCGGCGATGTAGAGGGCGCCGTCCGGCGCCACCGCGAGACCCTGAGGGCCGTGGAGCCAGGCTTCCGTGGCCGGTCCGCCGTCGCCGCGCGGTTTTTCGGCGCAGTCGGTGCCCGCCACGGTGGTGATCACGCCGGTGGAGTCCACCCGCCGCACCCGGCAGTTGCCGGAATCGAGGAAGTGGAAGGAGCCATCGGGCGACACCTCGATGTCCGTCGGTGTCCGCATTTCCGCCTCTTCCGCCGGACCGCCGTCGCCGCCGAAACCGAAGGTGCCCCTGCCCGCCGCCGAGGTCAGAATCTTGGCGTTGTCCACCCGGCGGCGGGAGCCATCGCCTCGGTAGAGGGTCTTGGTGAAGGCGTCGTAGACGTGGTGCGGGGTCAGGCTCCAGCCGCCCAAACCGAAGGTGGCCTTGGCGTCCCACTGCCCCATTTCGCCCTCAAAGGTGCCCCACAGGGTGACCTCCCGGCGCGCCGGGTTGCCGGTGATCGGCCCCGTCGGCGGCAGGCCGAAGAGTGGCGACTCGAAGCCCGGTGGTGCACCGTAGTCGGCGTCGTAGACATAGCCCACCCGCGCGAGGTAGGGCTGCGGACCCTGAAGCGTCCGGCCGTAGGGATCCTGGCCGTCCCACGCCACCCCTCCCATCTGCCCCGGCGTCGCGGTGAAACTCTCCGCGAAGCGCTGGCCGGCGATCTCGACCTCCAGGTCGATGCGCTGCACCGAGGCCGGGAGCTGCCCGCCGTCCAAGGACACGTCCAGTTCGAAGGCCGCCTTGCGCCCGGGCACCCGATCGCTCGAGTAGTGAAGCGCATAGGGCACCCCCACCAGGCCGATGACCTCTCCGAGGATCTGGTTGGTGCATTCGATGACCGAGCCGCGGCCCCAACAGTCGGTGTCCTTCTTGTCGGCGTCGCCGCCGCGCGGTTTGGGCGGTCTCGGCGGCTCGGCGTCCTCCGGTAGGGCCTGCGGGAAGTTGTAGTCGTAGGGCGTGAAGTGAGTGACCGGAACCCGCCAAAACTCCTCGCCCACCGAATAGAGCGAAGCCAGTTCCGTGCGCTCGGCGGCGTCGATGCCGAGCGCCTGGAGGTCGGCGGCATCCTCCGGTTGCCCGTCGCCGTCCAGATCGAGATCCGCCAAGCTTCCGGACACGCCCACCAGGGCGATCACCAGCCCGTTGGCGGACGGCACCCAGCGGCCCTCGGCGCGGTCGTAGTAGGCCGAGGGCACCGGGGTGCCGACGGGGAACGACAGGAAGTTGTCCGTGTAGCTCGCCACCGGCTCCGACAGCACCACTCCCGTGGCCCCCAGGGCGTCCGCCTCGTCGACGGAAATCTCGACGGCGTAGGTGTATCCGCTAGTCGCCGGCAGGTCGCCGGGCATCGCCTCGTCGCCCAGGTCACCGACGGTGAATTCCGTCGCCCGCACAGTGAGGCTCGGCAGAGGCTGGGTGCTACCGTCGGGGAATTCCGCCGCGGCGGTTGTGCCCGCCGGGAACAGCAGCGAAGCCCGCCGGCTGCCCTCGGAGTCGGTCACCATCGCGCCGGAAACCACCTGCGAACCGGTCGCCCCGCCGGTGACGACGCCGGCCGGGGCATCCACCACCCGCAACACCACATCCTGCAAGCTCGCCCAGCCACCCCAGCGCGCTTCGACCCTTCGCTGAGCCGCCAGATGTCCGGCCTTAGCCAGTCGCACGATCACTTTCCCACCGCCGTGGACAACCAAGTCGAAGCGGCCGTCGGCCCGGCTCAGGGTGCTGCCCAGTTCCGGAGCACTGAAGGTGCTGACGGTGACGCCAGGCAAGGGTTGCCCGGAGACATCGAGGACGCGCCCTCGCACCACGGCCGTGCGGTGACATTCGACCGAGGAGAGCTGCGCGCCTTCCTGGATCGGCTGGGCACCCTCGTAGAGGAAGCGATGGGCCTCGCAAGGATCGGTGGCGACGGTCCGATCGAGCGGTGGCGCCACCGTCGCCGGATCCGGCGGCAGGGTCACCACTCCCGGCACCGTGAAAAAACGTACCGGACTCAGATTGCCGGCCAAGTCTCGCACGGAGACCGACAGGCGATCCTCTCCACGCGCCGCCAGCGAGGCGTCGAAAGAACCATCGGCGGCGGGAAGAGCCTCAGCACGGGCACCGCTGACCGGGTTCACGATCAACACCACCATGCCGTCTTCTACCGTCACCACGGCTCCGGCGGCGCCGGTGACCGGAGCCAAGCCGCCGGAGGGAACACCCACCGTGACCCTGGTTTCGTCCACCGGCGGCGGAGCGGCGGAATCCCGGGTCAGATGAACCGGCCAGGTGCGAGCATTGCCGGCCGTATCCGTCGCCACCAGAGTGAACGTGTTCTCACCTTCCACCAGGCTCACCGGTCCGAAGTCGAAGTCGAGCTGGGTGCCCAGCGGAACGGAGGCGCCATCGAGGGTGACGGTGCCCGGCTCGTCGATGGAGCCGATGAAGCGCACGCTGCTCTGGCGGGTAACCAGACCGTCCCGCGGGGCGACCAGGCGGACCCGCGGCGGGACGAGATCGAGTCCCGGATCGCTGGAGAAGGTCCGACTGACGGTGGTTTCGTTGCCCGCCAGGTCGCGCACGGTGGCCTCGGCGGTGACGACGCCGGAGGCGGGTGGCGCGGCAACGGTGCAACTCGCAATCGGTGTGCACAGGGAGCAATCGCGCCCCGGCACCTGAGTGCCGTTGAGGTGGAGAGTGAAGGATTCCGCGTCCACGCCGGAGCCGTTGTCCCCCACCGTGAGCTGTAGATCATTCGCCGAAAAATCGAGATAGGCCCCCGGTGCCGGCTGCTGAAAGGAGAGTTCCGGCGGCACCGTATCGACGGCGAGAGCGGTCGAGAGATCGGAGGAGTTGCCCGAAGGATCAGTCGCGACCAACAGTACCGTCTGCAGGCCGTGAGGGTAGGCGATGGGACCATAGGTGAAGGTCAACCCTGCATCCAACGGCACCGTCTGACCATCGATCGTCAGAACCACGTCTTCGCTCACGCTACCGGTGAAGGTCACCGGTTGGTTGGTGACGAATCCCGGCGGCGGAGCCGTCAAGGTGATCACCGGAGCGTCGAGGTCGTCCGGCACCTCGAAGGTGGCGGCGTCGGTAGCGACCTTGCCGGCGAGATCCTCCACCGTGGCGTCCACGGTGTAGAAACCGGCCGCCAGTGGCGCATCCGGCAAACAGTTCGCCTCGTTCGCCGAGGGATTGCAGGTGATCGCGACGGCGCCTCCCTCCAAGGTGATGGCCAATGACGCCAGATCGATCCCGACCCCGGGGTCTGCATAGGTCACCCGGATCTCCGGCTCGCGGGTGCGCACCACCGAGCCGTCCGCCGGCTCGACGATGGTGAGGGTGGGAGGCCCGAGATCGACGGTGAAAGCGACCGTCGCCGGAGTCGAAGCATTGCCGGCGAGGTCTTCGATCGTCGCGCTCACTTCCACCGGGCCCTCGGCGACAGCGGTGGTCGCGTCGCAGGTGGCGCCGGTGGGTCCGGCTAGACACTGCACCCCGTAGGACGGCGTGCGCACCAGGGCCAAGGTTCCCTCGTCGATACCCGAAGCGGCATCTGAGTAGCTGACCAACATCTGCGGAAGATCGGTATCGAGAACCGCTCCGTCGGCCGGCGCGTCGAGGGTGATCGATGGGCCTTCGGAGTCGATGGTGAAGGTGTTCGCGGCCGGGGCGGACGGCACTCCGGCGTCGCTCTCGACGGTTGCCGTCAGGGTGATTTCACCCTGCGGCAGGTCCACCGTCGGCGTGCAGTTCGCTGAGAAGGGACTCGCGTTGCAGGAGACCGCCAGCGGCGCGCCACCCAGCGAAAACGCTAAAGTGCTCTGACTCACCGAGCCGTTGGTACTCGAATAGGTGACCGCGAGCACCGGCCGAAGGCTGGTGATCAATTCGCCGGCATTTGGCGAAGTCCAGGTGACCACGGGCACCTGCCCTGAGCACTCCAGCGGCCGGTGCCAGCGGGCGAGGAAGGCCGATTTCTGCCGATCGGCGGTGCTGAAATCACCGCCTATGTAGAGACTTCGGCTGAACCCATCGTCGAAACTTTGGAGGGCGAAGACATCGCCGCCTTCGATGCCGTAGCCGAAGCCGCGCCATGTACTGCCGTTCCAGGAAGCGATGCGAAAGCCAGAAGCAGAACCGGCATCGAAGAACCTGCCGCCGGCCGCCAAGGTTGCCTCAAGGTCATCGAGCCACGGCTCGATGGCGAGGACCTCATTGGTGGGTTGTCCGCCGGTGGAACCGGACCAGGAGCTACCGTCCCAGAGCGAAAATCGCCCGGCGAAGGAACCACCGGCCGCCAGGTGATCGGCGCCCCAGGGTGCAAGTGCTTTCACCGGGCCATTCAGGCCACTGCCCAGGGGCGACCAGGCCGCCCCGTTCCAGTGGGCTACGTGTGCCAAGGAAGCACCATCGATGGCGGTGAATTCCCCGCCGGCATAGAGAGCGCGCATACCTCCGAGGGCGAGATCCCGCAGCACATGGACTTCCCCCTGCGCTCCGCCGCCCCATCCGGACCACACGCCGCCCTGCCAGCGAGCCAGGTTGGACGTCGTGACTGATCCCGCCTGCTCGAAGAATCCGCCCACCGCCAAAGCCGGACCGCTGCCGTCGTCGTAGGACGCCAGGGCCCGGACGACGGCGAGATCGCTACCCGACCCGTTGTCCCAGAAAACCCCGTTCGCCAGCGGGCTCCAGGCCAGTCCGTCCCAGCGGGCGACGTTACCCGCCGCAACCCCGGCAACGGTGTCGAATCGGCCGCCGGCGAAGAGCTGGGGGCCCGCCCCCTCGTCGTGCACCGCCAGGGAGCGCACCGAACCGTCGATCCCGCCGCCGAGGGGTTGCCAGTGGCGGCCGTCGAACCGACCGATGCGGTTGAGGAGTACATTCCCGAAGGAGCGGAAGTCGCCACCGACATAGAGCGCCGGACCGCTGCCGTCGTCCCACAGGGTCAGGGCGTGGACCGGTCCGTCGAGGCCGGCGCCCAAACCGCGCCAACCGGAAGGTCGCCAGCGGGCGATGCCGCGGGCGCCGGTGGCACCGGCTCGGTCGAAGTCTCCGCCGGCCAGCAGCTCGCCAGTCCTCGAAAGGAGCGCCATGCCACCGGGCTGAGGATCTCCGAGACCGCCGCCTACGGCATTCCAGGAGATCCCGTTCCAGCGAGCGATCGAGCCCCCGAAGCGCTCGGCCTCGGCGCTCTCGAAGCTGCCGGCGGCATAGAGAGCTGGGCCGGAACCGTCGTCGTGCACGGCGAGGGCCTGCAAGCCCGCTGGCTGATCGAGGGACGAGAAGAAATACCCCTCCAGCCCGTCATCCAGGGACCGCCAGCGGGTGCCGTCCCACCGAGCGATATTGCGGATCGAAGCCGTCAAGGTACCGGCGCGGTTGAACAGCCCGGCGGCGATCAGCTCGGCACCGTCGCCACTGTCGTAGACGGCCAGAGCGTTGACCTGTGACTGCGCCGAGGGCACTCCCGCAATCTCCCGGCCGATCCCCTCGCCGAGGGGCTCCCAGGTGGTCCCGCTCCAGCGGGCGATGTTCGAAAGGGGAATGCCTCCCAGCGAGTCGAAGGTTCCGCCGGCGTACAGCCGGTTGCCGGTGCCGTCGTCGTACTCGGCGAAGCTCCTCACCCGCCAAGGCTCGCAGCCGGCCGGCGCGGGCACCGTTCCGGCCCATCCGGTAGCGGTCCAACGCGCTACCCGATCGGTCGAGATTCCGCCACCGACGCTGACGAAATTGCCGCCGACGAAAAGGGTGGCACCGTTTCCGTCGTCGAAGACCCGCAGCGCATCCACTGCGCCGGACACCGGGATGCAAGTACCCGAGAAGAAATCCAGACGGGAACTGGTGACACCCCCCGCCAGATCCTCCCAGGTCCCGCCGTCCCAACTCACGATGCCCTGGACGTCCAGTCCGCCGGCGAAGCTGAAGGCGCCACCGATGTACAACCTCGGTCCGGAACCATCGTCGTACACCGCCAGGGCGTAAACCGAGCCGGTCGGGCCCCCGGCCACGTCGCTCAGGCGTTCGCCGTCCCAGCGCACCAGATTGTTGGGCACCAGGCCATCGGTGAGGCCCGTTCCACCGATGTAGACCGCGGGCCCGGAGCCGTCGTCGAAGACAGCGAGGGCACGTACTCGTCCGCTCACCCCGGTGCGCCCAAAGAGATCCGCCGAGAATTCCTGACCGCAGCCGCCGGCGAGGGTGAGGACGCCGGCCGAGGAGGTGCCCCCGGGGACCGGAACGACGCCGGAGGCCGTAGCGATCGCATAGTCACCGCCCACGAAGGACTCGGCCACCACCGTCCAGGGCGTCGCCGCCTCGACCCCGGAAACGGCGATCGAGAAGCTGCCATCGCCCACCGACAAGCCCTCCACTCCGGCTCGGCCCAGGATACGCACGCGCGCTCCCGAAATTGGGGCGCCACCGGCGTCCACCACCGTGCCGACGAGTTGCGTCGCGGTACTGCCAGCGGAGAGATCCACCGAGTAGGTGGCCTCGGCGGTTGCGCCGTGGCCGGCCCGGTCCGCCACCGTCGCCCTTACCGTCGAGGTGCCAGAAGAAGGCAAGGCTACTGTGCAGAGGGCCTGCCCGGCCCGTGGAAAGCAAGCCGAGGGCGGCTGTGCAAGGCCATCGACGGTGACCTGGAAGGACGAGAGATCGACCCCGGACAAGGCGTCCGAGTAAGACACCAGAATTTCCAGAGAGTCCGTGAAGACCACTACGCCATCGGCCGGTCGTTCGATCGCGACGACCGGCGGCGCCGAGTCGCGGATTATGGTAGCGGTCAGGCTTCCGACCTCGTCACCGCGGTCGACCGCTTCCAGCTGGAAGACGTTGTGCCCTTCGACCAGGTTCACCGTTCGCGAGAAGGTGAGATCCGGCGCCACGGCGATCTCGATCCCGTCCATCGTGAGCCTCGCCGGCTCGCTGAGGAATCCGCCGAGAGAGGCCGACGCGGCCGTGGTCATCTCTCCCGCCGGCGAGGTCAAGGTGATACGCGGCGGCTCGCCGACCGGCGAGCAGGAGCCCCAGCTCGGCGAGGTGCTCCAGATCGCCAGACCGCCGGCCGAAACTCCGTCTATCTCGCCGAAATCTCCGCCCACAGCCACTGCCGGTGCACCGTGCCAACGGCCCGCAGCCAGAGCCCGTACGGGCGGCTCCTCGGCACCATCGCCCAGGTTGATGTTCCGATAGGGCAACCTGCTAGTCGACGAACCGGTCCCGTGACATTCGCTCGCGTATTCACCGCCGACCAAGAAACGAGGCCTGAATCCACCATCCTCGAAGCGCAGCAATGCGTCGAGCCAACCATCTAAAGCCGGCACCGGATTGCCGGGGGGCAAAAAGCGATTCCTAAAGAATCCGCACCCACCACTCTCACTTCGCACCCAGTCGCTGCCGTCCCACGCGGCCAGACCCGCGAACCTCACTCCCTCGTCTCTTACCGAAATTCTACCTGCGACCTGAAGCTCACTACCGCCGCCGAGGACTGCGGTGACAGAACCGATAGGAGAGGGATCCAGCCTGCTCCAGGCCGAGCCGTTCCAACTCGTGAGGTTAGCCGACCATTGCCCGGTTGAGGCCGGGAAGCGGCCTCCGACCCAGAGCTGCTGGGACCATTCTTCGAGAACGACAACAGAGTTCGGCCCACCGAGGGCCGCCCAGAACGCGCCGTTCCAGCGGAACAGACCGTCGCCCGCCGCATAGAGGCGCTTGCCCTGGCCGAGGTCGATCCAGTCGACATCATGGATCGCCGAGCCGATGGGATCGCCGATCGGATCCCAGCCGATGCCGTTCCATTCCGCCACCTGGCCGGTCGCCTCGTCCAAACCGTAGACGTGCCGCTCGACACCGTCGTCCGCCTCGACGACCTTACTGCCGCCGCCCATACCCTGGGTGGCCGTGAACACCGAGCTGCCGTCCCACCGACCGATCGCACCCCCGAGTACGACGCCACCGGCTCTCTCTGGACCGGCGAAAAGAACGGATGGACCGCCAGGGGTGTGCGCGAAAACCAGAGACGTCACCGCGCCTTCCGTATCGACGCCGGTGGCGAAAGGGCTCCAATCGTCGTCCTGCCACTCGGCGAGGGCTTCCCCGCGAAGAAGGGAGGGTACCGGACCGAGATCCTCTACCACATGGACGGTGGTTTCGCTATCGGACAGCGGCGCGGACCAACTCGTTCCGTCCCAACGCCGCAGGTGGTTCGCACCCTCGAAGCCGGTGATGGCCGAGAAGGGGCCGGAGCCGTAGAGCACCGACCCCTGGCCATCGTCGAAGGCCACCAGCGACGTGAAGTTGTCCGTCAGGGTGCTCTGAAGAAGAGTGATCCATGTGGCGCCGTTCCACTTGCGCAACACCTGTGCCCCGGCGGCGAAGAGCGCCGGACCGGAGCCGTCGTCGGCGCTCACCAGGGCCAACAGGTCGTCGCCCAGTACCGAGGGTGGCGCCGGCAGCTCTTGCCAGCTCCCGGCCGACCACTTCCAGATGCGGTTGCCCTGCAACCATTCCCACGCAAAAAGGGCGGCCCCGGACCCGTCGTCGAGCACCGAAAGCCGCAGGCCGGAGGAACTGGAGGGCACACCTCCACCCACCTCGGACCACGCCGCGCCGTCCCAGCGGGCGATGCGATTCGCCAGCACCAGTCGATCGCCGCCCAGACCATCGGGCTGGAGGCCCACCTGATCGAAGGAACCGGAAACGTACAGTGCCTCACCGCCGCCGTCGTCCCACAGGGCCAGGCCGTTCACCGCGCCGTTGACCCCGCCGCCCACCTGGCGCCAGGTCTCGCCGTTCCACATCCCGAGATTGCGGACCGTCGCGCCCGGTCCGGAGGACTTGAAGGCGCCGCCGGCATACAGAGCAGGGCCCTGGCCGTCGTCCCACACGACGAGGGCATCGACCGCCGGTTGCGAGTCCGAGCCCAAGCCGCCGCCGACCGTCTGCCAGCGGTTGTCGCGCCAGCGGGCGATGCGATTCAGTGCTCCCGTGGAGCCGACGTTGAAACGGCCGCCGGCATAGACCTCGGGCCCGTCCCCTCCGTCGAAGACGGCCATCGCGTGAACGTCGTTCAGTCGTGATCGATCGATGGACCAGGAGGGAGCGGTCACGAAGCGGTCACACTCAGCCCACATTTCGACGATCCCGAGATCCGTCATGCCACCGGCAACCGGCTGAAGTGCCGACTCGAAGGCGAGCCAGAGAATCGGGTTCTGGAAGCGACGAGCCGCGAAGTCGAGGAGCGTCCCCGGCGGCACAGGAACACCGGCCAGAGAGAAGGTACCGTCGGCTCCGGCGGTCACCGTCGTATCCGGGAACTGCTCTACCCACACCGTCGCCCCCTGGGCGGGCGTGCCGTCGGGATAGCGCAGGGTTCCCACCAGGGTGGTGGTCGGCGTGGCGGCGACCTGCACGGTGACCTGTCGAGCGGCCGGTGACGAAGTATTGCCGGCCAGGTCATCAACGGTCACCGACAGGGTCAGCGAACCGCTCGGCAGCTCGTCGGCCGCCGCGCACAGGGCGTCGTCCGGGCCGGCGAGGCACTCGAGGGCTGTCGGTTGGCCGTTCACCGTCATCGCCAGGGTGGAGGGGTCGACGCCGCTGCCGGCGTCGGCATAGGCGAAGCGAAGGGCGGGACGATGGGTCGTGAGGGTGGCGCCCTCCAGGGGCGAGGTGACCGAAAGGGTCGGCGGATCCGTGTCGCCGCCAGGGGGAGGGTTCGGATCTGAAGGCTTGTCGTCCCCTTCGCCTTCGGCGCCGTCACCGGCTGCGAAGAGGGCGAGATCCCGAATCCGCGCCGGAGGCTCGAAGTCGATCCGCTGGAGGACTTCCCCGGTAGCCGTTACCTGCACCAAGGCGGACCCTTCGGAGGCCCACACCGCACCGGTTCGGGGATCTGCGACCAGGTACCGGACATCTTCGCTCTTCTCCTCGAAGGCCAGCGCCTGTGCCGCGATGTTGCCGCTCGGATCCAAGCGAAACAGCTCGTTGCCGGACGCCAGCCAGACGCCACCCTCGAGCACCGCCAGGCGGGGTGTCCCGGCGAGGGGACGCGCCAGCGCAACCTCCCGTGGAACGGCCCTAATGCCGGACCATCGAGCCAGAGTCGCATTAGTCACCGCCCAGATTTCACCGCTCGGGCCAGCGGCGAGGTCAGATACGGCTCCTAGGGGAGCGGAACCGATGAATGCTCCGGAGGCCGCATCGTAGGTCGAGACCCCAGCATCACCGGCGAGCCACAGGGAATCGCTCAACCCGTCGAAGGCCAACCGGCGGCAAGGGTCGGCCAGCGGGATGCGTTGGAAAACCACTCCGGCAGCGCCCACACTCCACAACTCGTCTCCACGGCACAGCCAGACATCCCCTCTCTCCGAATCGACCGTCAACGCCGTCACGCGGCCGGACACCTTGTCCCACGGAATGGAGTGCTGGAGCGCTCCTTCGAAATCGTAGAGCTGCAAGGACTCGTCGAGGGCGACCCAAAGACGATGGCGCCGGTGATCGATCGCGATGCGGTGCAGGATCCCCTCGACCGGCACCTCCAACCGAAGCTCTCCCGCGATCGACAGTTGCAGCATGCCTTCCTGCTCGGCCACCCACAGAGCCCCGCGGGATTCCTCCGCCGCCTCCGGAGCCGCCTGCGAGCTGGCAGCAGAAAGGGACGACGCGACGGCGATCAGGATCGCCACCCAAGGGGCCATCCAGGGCCGGCGATGCAAGCACTGCGACGGCGAAGCGATCCCGCGGCGGTTCTTGATCTTCATACTCACCTCTTTGCAAAACCGCATCACCAGGCTCCTGCCGCCGGTTGGTCCGTGCCGTTGCCGAATCTGAATCCCGGATCGACCCCCGAAGTGAAACTTCGACTGCCATCAATATCCAAGATCCACCACCCCGCCCGAAACACCCCCACTTCGTCGGCGCCGTCTCCGTTCCAATCCCCCACCACCCCGAGATCCGTGCTGTTGCCGTAGGTGAAGCCGGCGTCGACCCCGGCGGTGAAGCTTCGGCTGCCGTCGGAATCGAGAATCCACCAGCCGTCCCGGTAGAGACCGACTTCGTCGGCGCCGTCACCGTCCCAGTCGCCGACCCGCGGCCGGTCGGTGCTGAGGCCGAAGCCGAAACCCGCATCGACACCGGAGGTGAAGCTCCGGCTGCCGTCCGTATCGAGAGTCCACCAGCCGTCCCGGAAAACCCCCACCTCATCGGCCCCGTCGCCATCCCAGTCCCCCACCACCGGCACGTCCATCGCCAAGCCGTAGCCGAACACCGCGTCCACCCCGGCGGTGAAGCTCCGGCTGCCGTCCGTATCGAGAATCCAGGTACCGTTGCGATAGAGCCCCACCTCGTCGGCGCCGTCACCGTCCCAGTCCCCCACCACCGGGATGTCGCCGCCTTGGCCGTAGCCGAACACCGCGTCCACCCCGGAGGTGAAGCTCCGGCTAGCGTCCGTATCGAGGATCCAGGTCCCTGCCCGGTAGACTCCCGGCGCCGTCGACCGGCTCGGAACGCCGGTCTCCCGGCAGTCGGCGGCCGCCCCCCAGCCGAGATCCTCCAGCAGGGCCCGGGAAAGGGTCAGATCCAACGCCGGGCGCCAAAAAGGCTCCATCAGTTCGTCCGGCTCGACGCTGGAGCTGAAATGCACCATCGAGTTGATTGAGATCGTCTGGGGTGCGTGGAGTTGCACCCTTCCATCGGCATCCACGCCCTCGGCCAATGGAAGCTCCGGCGCCGCCGCCGTCACCGCCGGCCCGGTCCACCGCAGCTCGCCTTCGGCGCGCAGCGCCGCCAGCCGTTCACTATCGGTCATAGAGGACAAGTCCGGCGGCACCGCGCCGGCGCGCTCGACCCAGGTAAGGAAGATGTCGTCGAGGCCGAGGAGCTTGGCGCCGGTGCTGCGCGAGATCACCGAGGTGAAACCCAGTCCGTGCCCGATCTCGTGCAGCGCCACGTGCAGAAAGCTGATGTCGCCGGGCGGCGGATTGCCGTCGACGCCGTAGTAAAACTTCGACGAGCCGAGCACTCCGGGGCCGTCCACCTCGGCGTTGAATACGAGCTGGATCTCCGACGCCGTTCCCCCGTCGAGGTCCATCCCGGCGAGCTTGTTGGCCAAGGCGCTGGGATACCAAGTCGAGGACTGGGGAGCGCCGGTGAAATCCCGATACATGGACTCCGGACCGCCCAAGCCCAAGCGCCCGCTGAAGGCATCACCGCCGAGGGGCTCGAAACGGGCTGCAATCTCGATCTCTACCGGCGAATCGATCTGATTGGCCCACAGCGCGACGGCGGCGCGCAGAGCCGCCAGCCGGGCGGCTCCCAGGGTGGCCGCGGAACCGCCGGAATCATCGTGGTACGGCGCCGGGTCGTGAAAGCCGTGATTCGGCGGATCTTCGATCTGGATCGAAACGAAAGTCCCACCTTCGACGTCGGAGGAAATCCCGAAGGCCAGAATCGTGACGAGGCTGGCGAGAGCCAGCTTCGATCCCACTGTCCTGATGGCCCTCATTGCGGGCCGCCTTCGGCTCCGTGAGCCTCCTCCGAGGGGACAGAGCAGTCCACCTCGAGGCGGCCATCGCCCTTCCGATGCGCCCAAACCGAGTGCTGAGACCAACCTCGGAGCCTCACCCGAATTCCCCCGGCTCGGGCAGCGACGGGTTCTTCCACCAGGGCTGCCGGAGGCGCCGGGAGGGCTCGGAAATCGTCTTCTTCGACCGACGGGCTCGCGGCAGTGGAGAGGGTCTCGATAAACTCACCGGTCGCCGGATCCTTCACCGCCACCGAGGCCGACAGACCGCACATGGCCTTCGGGCCGAAGGTCCCCTCCTCCAGGTCCTGCGGAGGGACACCGGCGAGGAGCGGTCCCGAAAACACCATCCAAGGGATCAGTCCGCAAACCGCTCTAGCCACCTTGCTCTTGGTCATCCAAAGTCTCCTTACACGTGCCGATCTCCCGAGGGCCGGAACAGCCGAAGGCCCGTCACCGAAAGTCGCTTCCGATCACCGGGCGCACCTCTCCTTGGGGCCGACAGCCACCGGCAACACCATCTCCCGACGCCCTTCGACTGTTTCGCAAGCAAAGATCCGAGAATCCTACTGATCGATCACTTACAGCAAGACGCGTACCAGCCCATCGAGCCGGTTTCGACCCCTCTGAGTGTCCAAGTTGTGTCCGATTTGTGACCTGCTTGTGACCTGCTTGTGTCCAGTTTGTGTCCGGTGGAGTGAACGGTCTGTGCCCAATCTAGCGCTCAAGATTCGGTCGCCGCGGAGTCCCCCTTCTCTCCAGGGCTACGCCCGTCCCCTTGCTGTCGCTGAGGCGAAGGGCCATTTCGCCGGAAGAACTGAGCGTCAAAGCGCACCTGCTCGGCATCTGCAAGCTGGGGATCAGGGCGGCCAGGTAGTTGAAGAGCTTGAGCGCCTCGCCCGGCTCGCACGTCAATTGGTGCTCCAAGGCGTCTCCGCCACCGTCACTTATAGAGCGCCAGCCCGGGGCAACCGCTCCGAGGAATCGCTTGAAGCGTGGCTGGCGGGGCAGCCAGGCGACCTGCGCTTCGGACAATCGGAGCTGCTTCTCCCAGTAGCGCCGACGCTGCGCAAGGGTCTTCCAGCCCCCTGGGTAGTCCGCGAGTGCGGTTTGGATGGAAGCCTCGGATTTGGGGGGAGCGAGCATCTACTGAATGGTACGGCTTGCCGGGCGTTTGGGTCGGCTTGGCCCGGAAACTTGTCTCCCCGCCTTTCTGGTGGCGGCCTGGGAGGAGACGAAACCTATGTCTCCGAGGGCGATAGCCCTCCGAACACCAGATTCCCATTCGGATCCGTTGAGGAGGCCTGGACTTTCCGCTACGACGACGTTCGTCACCCGGGGTACATGACGCGCATGACCCTCGAAGGCACCGAACTGGAAGGCGAAGGTCTTTCGCCCTTTGGCGGTGATGCGCAGACCGAAGCCTCTGATCTCGGAATCCCACACGAAGGTCTGTTTCGGCGCGTTGGTCGGACCGGCGGCATCGACCGCCCTCTTGGTGAGCTTCGGCATGCGAATTTCCCGATTGGTAAGCAAATGGTAAGCGATTGTAAGCGAAATCGGGGAGAGGGGACCATGGAGGGTAGGTAAAAAGAGCTGAAAAATAGGGCTCTAGCAACCTGGGGAGAGATCAAGTGAGGGTTTGGGTATAGAGTTTCTTAAGCTCTAGGTCGGGGGTTCGAGTCCTCCTAGCCGCACCATTCCTTTGCTTCCGGCAGGTGCCCGCTCATGTTCTTGAGAGACGCAGAGAGCGAGGCAGATCGCTGTGGGCGAATCCGCGGACTTCGCTGCAAGCCCGTCTTTCGATCCTTCGGCTGCCACCACGCCTGCGGAACTAAGCGAAGAACGAACGGCCCACCTTCCGCTCGAAACGAGGGTGGTCCCTCAATCTAGGACCTCGTTGGGGGGCAGCGCCTTGTCCGGGGTGTCCGTGGGCGCGATGAAGTAGAATGCTTGAACGAGTTCGAACGACACGTCTAGGCTGCACGGAGCAAGGCGAGGGCTGAACCGGCTGGATTGAAGAGATTCCAGGCGCCAACCTCAAAACCAGCCGCGAAGCGCTTCTGGGAACGCTGAGCATCACTCCTCGGGAGGCCGTCGAGTTCATCCGTTCCGACGCGTTGGGCGCAGCCTATTCGCCGTAGGTATAGTTTGAGATCGCAGTACGAGGCGCCGGGATCTGCTGCGTTACCTTAGACTCTGGCACCTGGTTTGGCTGGCACTAGTCTATGACCACACTACCTGACTTCTCAGAGCTGTTTAGGGGTCTTGCCGGCCGGAGGCCGCGGAAGATCCGGTATCGAATTCGGTTCGACTCGAACTACCGTCACGATGAGTCGTTTCTTTCAAGCCTTGTCCATGATGCACGGCTGGTACCGGAGCGCGTCTCTTTGCGCGGCCGCAGACTTCTTCTTCCCCTTGAGCGCGACTGCTGGGAGTACGGACTCACACCTATCGGCGACAATGAGCTTGAGCTTCACAACTCGGTGGCCGTGCTTCGAATGTTCCCCGTCGCGAATCTCGATTGGTCGTTTGCCGATCGGCCGCCAAAGCCCGACACTGAACTCTGTATTCGCAATCTCTTCGAGATCCGGAAGATGTCCATCGCCGGCTCGGAATCGCCGTACACGTTGCTGATCCGTGGGTACGAGTGGCAAGTCTCGGTCGTCTTTGAAGAGCACAAGGATGATCCTCTGGTTGAGGTCCAAGACAAGACCGTGCCAACCTTGTGGTCCGAGATCGAGAAGAACTCCAAATTGAGACGTCGGTTCGGTGCGTCCTAACCAGTAGTTGCTGCGGACACAATCCGCGCTTCGTTCGGCCTGTACCACTGAATTCGGACCTCTAGAGGTACCATCCGAAATCCACTCTCCTGCCCCCTAAAGGTGCCAGCACAGAGCATCGTGGCACCTATTCGGGGAGGGCTCGAACTATTGAGGAGTTCGAGGTCGCAGCATGAAACGCCATGATCTGCTGGGGCGCCTCAGGTCCCAAGGCTGCATGAAGCTTGGCGCCCTGCGAGGGCGTGGACAATTCCGATATTCGGGTGGCGCTTGATCGTGGGTTGGAGCTGTCCCGTTTCAGTGGACAGGTCAGTTCTTGTTGGCTCGGTGTTGAGTCCGAGCCCTTCTCTCAGCAGCAAGGTCCTACGGAAACGCGTCGCACGCAGCACCTCAGGCGGCATCTAGGCGTTCCGTTTCCTGACG
>JBCCEF010000036.1 GCA_039030395.1 Acidobacteriota bacterium | reverse complement strand
TTCGGGTTGGGGCGGTTTGCCACCGGCCGCTGCGTTGCCGAAGCTCAACGATGGCACCGCATCGCCTGCGCTTCGACGCCTTGCGGACGGAGGCAAAGCGCTCCCAACGCGACCCGCGGGAATTTCACCACGGGCTCCTAGGGCTCGCCATTTGAAATGTGAGCGTGAACTTTCCGGTACTCGACGGCCGCCCGGCCGCCTACTTTGCTGTTCTTCAGAAAGTCAATCTCGAGGGTCTTGCGCTCCGGGTTTCAGAGCCTTGCCACCGCCAGTAAGGCAGTGGCGAGGCTTATGTTTCCTGGGCCGTGCGGGGCTCTGCTAGTCGAGATCGAATTCCACCCCTTGCGCCAGCGGCAGCTCGGTGCCCCAGTTGAGGGTGCAGGTCTGGCGGCGCATGTAGGCCTTCCAGGAGTCGGAGCCGGCTTCGCGGCCGCCGCCGGTTTCTTTCTCACCGCCGAAGGCGCCGCCGATCTCGGCGCCGGAGGTGCCGATGTTGACGTTGGCAATGCCGCAGTCGCTTCCCGTTGCCGCCAGGAAGCGCTCGGCGGTCTGCATATTGCGGGTGAAGACGGCCGACGACAGACCCTGCGGCACGGCGTTGTGCTGGGCGATGACCTCGTCCAGATCGTCGAACTCGAAGAGGTACAGGATCGGCGCGAAGGTCTCCTCGCAGGTGATCGGCATGGCGGTTTTGGCCGCGACCAGGGCCGGTTCCACGAAGAAGCCGTCGCGCTCCATCACGCCGCCGCCGTAGAGGATCTCGCCGCCCTCCTGGCGGATGGTGGCCAGCGCGCTCTGCATGGTGTCGACGGCGCGCTGGTTGATCAGCGGTCCCATCAGGGTGCCCGGGTCGAGCGGCTCGCCGATGCGGATGGAGCCGTAGGCGTCGATCAAACGCTGGCGCATCTCGGCCGCGATCGACTTGTGGAGGAACAGCCGGCGGGTGGAAGTACAGCGCTGGCCGGCGGTGCCGACAGCGGCAAACAGGACGCCGCGCAGGGCGAGGTCCAAATCCGCGTCGTCCATCACAATCATCGCGTTGTTGCCACCCAGCTCAAGGAGCGAGCGGCCGAGGCGCTGGGCGACCACCGAACCCACCGCCCGGCCCATGCGGATCGAGCCGGTGGCGGAGATCAGCGGGAAGCGCTTGTCCGCCACCAGCCGCTCGGAAATGCCGCTGCGGCCGGCCATCAGCAGATTGAAGATCGGCGGCGCATCGTTCGCTTCGAGCACCCGCTGGGCGATCTTGGTGACGGCGAGGGCGGTGAGCGGGGCTTCTTCGGAGGGCTTCCAGATCATCGAGTTGCCGCATACCGCTGCCACTGTCGAGTTCCAGGCCCACACGGCGACGGGGAAGTTGAAGGCGGTGATGATGCCCGTCGGTCCGAGCGGGTGCCACTGCTCGTACATGCGGTGCTGGGGCCGCTCCGAGTGCATTGTCTTGCCGTAGAGCTGGCGCGACATACCGACGGCGAGGTCCGCCATGTCGATCATTTCCTGCACCTCGCCCAGGCCCTCGCTCAGGATCTTGCCGACCTCCAGGGTCACCAACCGGCCGAGGGCCTCCTTGTGCTCGCGAAGCTCCTGGCCGAGCTGGCGGACGATCTCGCCGCGCTGCGGGGCCGGCCAGGTGCGCCACGCCTCGAAGGCTTCGACGGTGGTGGCGGTCACCCGCTCGTAGTCTTCGTCGGTGGCCATGCGGACGGCGGCGATGGCTTCGCCGGTGGCCGGGTTCACGGACTCGATGCGCTCGCCGGTGGTGTCGATCCAGCGGCCGTCGAAGGCGCCGGGATTCTCCGCTTCGAGTCCGAGGGACGAGAGCAGTTCGGAGACGGAGGATGAGGTGGATACGGTCATGAAAATCTCCTGCTGGACTTGGGTTCGTTCGGTGAGGCGGAAGGATATCGTAGGGTGGCCGCAAAGGCTCCTCCGCGCCCCGAAAGCAACCGATTCCCGATGCTTTTCCATTCCCCGCTACGCGCTCTGATCCCCGCCGCCCTGGCCGGGCTTTTCGCCGGCTGGTGCGGCACGGTGGTGGGCGGCGCTTCGGCGGTCGGGGCGACGGTGGCCTACGGTGCGGTGCTTTCCTTGGGCGCTCTCTTCGGCGACTGGCGCGATCCGCTCCGCCTCGGCCGGCGCTGGCGCTGGCTGCCGTGGCTGTGCGCTACGGTGGTACCGGCCAGCCTGTGGCTGTCGCCGGTACCGCGGGCCGGCCGGGTGGCGCTGATCCTGCTGCCGGCTTTCCTGCTCCTGCCGTCGGCGGTGGCGCGCTGTTGGGACTCACCGCGTGCCCGCCGGGTCGGCCTCATCGGTCTGGCTTGGGTGGTGGCCGGAATTTCCCTATGGGCAGTGGTCGGGCGTTTCTTGCTGGGCGATGCTCGCGCCGCCCGGCCGATCGGGCACCATGGCCTGATGGCCGTGTGGCTGCTGGCGCTGCTGCCCATTGCCTGGCGGGCGGCCCGCGACTGCGCGAGGTCGCCTTCGTCGGCGCTGCGCTGGACCACCCGCTCCGGGCCGGTGCTGGCGGTGGCGGCGCTGGTGGCCGGCGGATCGCTGGTAGGGATGATCGGCCTGGCGCTGGAGGCGGCGGCGCTGGGCGCGGTTTGGGCCCGGCGCCGCCTCGGCAAGACGGCTCTGGTGCCTGGCCTGGCGCTCGGCCTGTTGCTCGGGGTGGTCGTCTCAGCGCCCCTGGCGCCGCGCCTTCTCGACCTCGCCGGTGGCCGCGATGTGTCCTTCGCGGCGCGGCAGATCTATTGGCAGGGAGGGGCCGACGGCTGGCTGGAGCGGCCGCTTCTCGGCTGGGGTCCCGGCGCCACTCCCTGGACCCTTGGCCTTCACCTGGAGCCCCGGGCCGGCGTCACGCCGCCCGGCCAGGTGGTGGCGGAACTCCACAACACGCCTCTCCAGTTGCTCTACGAGATCGGATTCGTGGGATTCTCTCTGTGCGCTCTCCTGACGGGCTTGCTGTTCTGGAATGCGCGCTCCCGCCGGCCCCTGGCGCGGAGTGGGGGAGTCGCTCTGGCGGGAGCCGGCGTGGCCCTGCTGGGAACCAGCTGGTGGGCGATCCTCGCCCTGCCGGTAGCGCTGGCGATCGCCGCCGGCGCCTGTCTACCGCCGGCGCGGCCGGGCAAGCGCCGTGGCGCGCGGTGGGCTCCCCAGGTGGCGATGCTGTACTTGCTCTTTGCGTGCCTTGCCCTGTTGCCCGGACTGCGCGCTCATTTCGCCTTCTCCGATCGCCCGGAAGCGGCCCTGCGACTCGATCCGAACTTTCCGCTCTACCTCGCTGCGGCGGCCTGGGAGGCGAGCGGATCGCCGGCCCGCGCCGAAGAACGATCCCTCGACGCGAACCGTGCGGCCCATGGGGCGCCGGGGGTGGCGGTGTTCTGGCTATCGGCCGGGGTCTACGCCGAGGAGGTCGATCGGCAATGGGCGGAGTGGGCACTGCTCGCGGCCTGCCGCCTCGATCCCCTCGGGGCGATGGCGCCGTTCCACGCCGCCCGCATCGCTCCGCACAGCCCCTGGGCCGGCCGCCGGGGTGCGCGCGCTCTGTTGGCGGAACCGCGACTGGCGGCGGCGGAGTTCTGGCGCGAGCGGCCGGGCCTGTTCGCGACCGCCCGCGACGCCGCCATCGCCTGGTCCGGGATCGACGCCGGTTGGCGCGAAGCGCTTCGTGCCTCGTCGCCGGCACCCTACGAAGAGGGTGGGGACATCGGTCATCTGGCGGTGCGGGTGGATGGTTCCGAGGAGGTTTCCTTGAGCCTGCGCGCTTTCCGGCGGCCCGCCCAGCCGCGCTGGATTCTGCCGGTGCCGGTGGGGCGCCGGGGAGCCATCGGCATGGGCCTGCCGCCGGCGACCACCCTGCCGGGAAACGACCTTCGTCGCGCCGGCCCGGAGTGTTCCGAGGATGTGACGGGCGGATCTGAGGATTCCGCAACTGCTGTGGAAAAAGCGGTGGAAAAAAGCACTCCGGAGAGCGGATTCCCCCGTGGCAACGGGGGTTAGAGCGCTTTGAACAGATTCTTGTGCAATTTGCGTAAGGTTTTTGGAATCAGTGGTTTGTAATCGATTCTCGAAAATATCCGAATTGTGGAATTCGATGGAGATCGAGATTTGCCGTGATTTCCGCAGTGATTTGCGGTTTTGCGGCCCAGGCGGTGGCGACGCGGTGACGGCTTTGTAAAAAGAGCAACTGCTCCCGCGGGTCGCCTCGGCGGTGTGCGGGCAGTTCATCATGCCGAGAGACGAGGGGACCGCGACCGAGCCCGAAGGGCGAGAAGCCGCCGAGGACGGGGTGAGACCGGAACACCGATGTTTTCGGGTGAGGGGGCGCCTGCGCGGCCCGGCACAGCCCCCTGGACAGGAGACCTGGCTGGGAAGCTGAAATCATAGGCCGAAGGCCTTTTCAGCGACCGGCTAGCTAACGCCGGCGGCGAACCGGAGCACCGGCGATGGCGGTACGGTTGCGGCCGGTTTCCTTGGCGACGTACATCGCCGCATCGGCCAGCCGCAGGAGATTGCTCCGGCTGGTGTCGACGGAAGAGTCATCGGCCGTGTGATGGCGCAGGGTGGCGAGGCCGACGGAGCAGGTGAGGCCGGTGAGGTGGAGCGGTTCCGGCTGAATCTCGCCGCTGCTGGAGCAGAACTCCGACGCCAGAATGGCGGTGCGGATGTCTTCGGCCAGCTCGATCGCCGCGTCGAGTTCTATCCCCGGAACCACCAGCACGAATTCATCGCCGCCATAGCGCGCCGGGATGGCGTCCGGGACGGTGAGGATGCTGCGCAGCAGTTCGCCGATGTCCCGCAGCACCTGGCTGCCGGCGAGATGGCCGTGGTTATCGTTGATCCGCTTGAAGAAATCCAGATCGAAGAACAGTACCGCGAGATCTTTGCCCTCGTCCCGACACTGCCGAATGGTGTCCGATAGGGCGATGTGGAGGTAGCGGTCGTTGTAGAGGCCGGTGAGGTTGTCGCGCTTGGCGATTTCGTTGGCCTGGCGGCCGTCGAGCACGTTTTGGATCGAGACCGAAATGTAGCCGGCGAAGATCTCCAGCAGGTTCACGTCGTGCTCGCTGAACTCGATCGCGTCGTGGCGGTTGATCAGTTCCAAAACACCGCACACCTCTTTCTCGATGCGGATCGGGATCGCCACCAGGGAGCGGGTCGTGTAGTGCGTCTCCGCATCGACCCCCGGAAAGAACAGTTGATCCTCGTGCGCCTCCTTCGCCTTGCGAGCGACGCCGGTGCGATAGGCGTAGCCGGCAATGCCGCGGTCGGCGTCGATCGTCCGACCGACCAGACCATCGGCGCGAGAGCCGAAGGCGGCGATGAAGGTGAGGGTGTTGCGCTCCCGCTCGTCGTGCTTGTCCACCGGGTTGTCGAGCAGAATGGAGCCGGCCGCCGAGGGCACGAACTCGTTCGCCTTGCGCAGAATTTCGACCAGGTTCTCGGCCAGGCTGAGCTCCAGGGGAAAGTCGGTGGGCGCTCGCCGCCGTTCCAGGAAGCGTTCGAGGTGCTCCGGATCCAGGCAGTGGAACTGGCCCCGACCGGGAAGCTGCACTACGCCGGTCAGGCGCTCCGTCGTCTCGGGCTCGACGGTCGTGGTCTTGGGTTGAGTCGGCTTCACGGCGGAAACTCTGGGATCCGTTGCGATCTAGGTCGAGGGGCGGTCGGTCCGGAGGGTCGGTTTCGCAGGAGATACTCGCGCTGATCGATACCGGGTCGTCCTCGCCTATCTACTTCAAATGCAATGACCTTCATTCTATCAACTCGTGTCGTCGGCGGCCTCGAGCGGGACGTCCGGATTTCGCCGGGGTCTGCCAATCCGGTGCCGAGGCCTTGATACGGTGCCTTTCTATGAATTCGCCTTCCCGTTCGTCCACCTCTCACCGGTGGGAACCCCGCCTCGACAAAAAACTGGGTCAGCACCACTTGCGGGACGGCGCTGTTTGTCGTCCGCTGGTGGAGTATCTGGCGCCGCGCGGCCGGCGACTGGTGGAAATCGGAGCCGGCGGGGGAGTGCTGACGGGGGAACTGCTGGCCGCCGGTGCAGAAACGGTGCTCGCCTGGGAACTCGACCCGGCCTGGGCGGCGACCTTGCCCGCCCGTCTGCCCGATCGTCGCCTGCGGGTGGTGGTGGGCGATGCGCTGGCGCTCGATTTCCGGCGGACCGCCCCGCTGCCCACGCGAGTGGCCGGCAACCTGCCCTACAACGTCGCTACGGCGATCATCGAGCGGTTGCTGCGCCATCCCGGAGCGGTCGATCGGGCGGCCTTTCTGGTGCAGCGGGAGGTGGCTGAGCGGCTGACGGCCGGTCCCGGCGACTCCGCCTACGGTGGTTTGAGCGTGTTGGTGGCGGCCCATGCCCGGGCGCGCCTGCTCGGCCGGGTCAAGGCGGGGTCCTTCCGGCCACCGCCGAAGGTGGAGAGCGCCTTCGTCGGCCTCGAACCGCTGCCGCCACCTCTGCCGGAGGATGCAATGGTGGCCTTTCTCGCCATGGTGCGCCTGGCCTTCGGGCAACGCCGAAAGACCCTTGCCAACGCCCTCGCGGCGGGATGGGGTAAGGCGGCGGCGCGCCACGCCCTGGAAGCGGCGGGGATCGATGCTCGGAGCCGAGCCGAGGAACTCGACCTGGAGCGACTGCTGGTTCTCTTCCGGGGGCGGCCGGGGCACAGTGCTGCGACGCCTTCAAGAGGCTGAATCTGTTAGGATCGATCGTTATTTAGCGCATACCCCTTGAGACTCTTCTTGAGCATTGGGGGCTTGAGCCTTGCGGGCGACCCAAATGCGGAGAAACAAAGGTTGGGGAGAGGAACGGACTAGATGGCGGTAGCCACCACCGAAGCGGGCAAGAAGGGCCGGGCGCGTCCACGCCTGGCACCGGAAAAGCGGAACGAGCTGTCGGGGTTGCTTCTTTTGACGGTGGCGCTGCTCCTCGTCCTGTCCCTCGTCACCTTCGATCCGCGGGATCCGAGCCTGCTGCATCGGCCGGCGGATCCGGAGGCCTCCGCCGGCAACTGGATCGGCCCCGTCGGCGCCGAGCTGGCGGCGGTTTCCTTCGGCTTGTTCGGGATTGCCGCATTTGGGCTGCCCATCGCCCTGGCACTGGCCGGCTGGCGGCGGATGCGCGGCCGGTTCGCCAAAAGGACCTTCGGTCGCGGCTTCGGAGCGGTGGTGGTGTTGCTGGCGACCCCGGCCTTCTTGCAGCTCACCGTCGGGCGCTTGCCCTGGCGCGGCGGCGACATCGCCGCCGGTGGCGCCTTCGGCGAGCTGCTGTCGACTGGCCTCGCCGGCCGCCTGAACGTCGCCGGGGCGCTGCTGGTGCTGGTGGCGGCGCTGTTGATCGGTTGCACCTTGCTGGTGCAGTCGACCCTCGGCGAGTTGCTCGAGAAGCTGATGCTGAAGGTACGCGCCGGCTGGCAGGAAATGGGGCTGGCCCGGGCGCGCCGCCGCGAGCGCAAGGCGAAAGACCGGGCGCGCGAGAAAGTCGTCAAGAAGCATCTGGCGCGGGCCGCCGAACGCCGCGCCGGCACCGCCGGCGACGGGGCCAAGGCGGCACCGGAAGTGGACCTGCCCCTGCGGGTGCGCGAAAAGGCCGGCGCCGGCGAGTTTTCGGTGCGCCGGGTGGCGGTGCCGTCGGCCCTCGAAGAAGAGCCGCCGGCCACCGGCAAGGCGCCGGCCCGCCGCCGCAAGACCGCGTCTGGCCGCAAGGCGAGCCCGGACCGCCAGCTCGAACTGGTCAAAACGCCGCCGGCCACCAAGTCCGGCCTGCCGCCGATCAACCTTCTGCAGATGGCGGAGGTCAAAAGCAGCTACGACGAGAACGCCCTCGTCCAGCGCGGCGAGGCGATCCGCGCCCGCTGCGCCGAATTCGGGGTGGAGGGAACCATCGAGGGCATCAGCCCGGGACCGGTGATCACCATCTTCGAGTTTCAGCCGGCACCGGGGGTGAAGGTCAGCCAGATCGTCAATCTGCAGGACGACCTCGCCTTGGCCCTCAAAGCCGACTCGGTGCGCATCGACCGCATTCCCGGCCGCTCCACCCTCGGCATCGAGGTGCCGAACGACAACCGGTCGATCATCCGCCTCGGCCCGATGCTGGGGGACAAATCCTTCGTCAAGGCGAAGTCCAAGCTCACCCTGGCGATGGGCCGGGACATTCACGGCGAGCCCTATTTCGCCGACCTTGCCACCATGCCTCACCTGCTGGTGGCCGGAGCCACCGGCGCCGGCAAGAGCGTCGGCCTGCAGGCAATGATCACCTCGATCCTCTACAAGGCCCACAAGGACGAGGTGAAGTTCATCTTCATCGACCCCAAGCGTATCGAGCTGGGGGTCTATGCGGACATCCCGCACCTCGCTGCCGAGGTGGTGGTGGACATGAAGAAGGCTGCCGTCGCTCTGCAGCGCATGGTCAAGGAGATGGAGGACCGCTACAAGCTGCTGGCGGAGGTCCATGTGCGGTCCATCGGCTACTACAACCAGGCGATCCGCGATCCGGAGGTCAAGAAGCGCCTGGCCCTGAACGACGAGGAGAGCGACGTTCGCCTCGAGGATCTGAAACCCCTGCCGTACTACGTGATCATCATCGACGAGCTGGCGGACCTGATGATGGTGGCCTCGTCGGAGGTGGAAACGGCCATCGCCCGCCTGGCGCAGATGGCCCGGGCGGTGGGCATCCACCTGATCGTCGCCACCCAGCGGCCGTCGGTAGACGTGTTGACGGGCACCATCAAGGCAAACTTCCCGTGCCGCGTGTCCTACGCCACGGCCACCCGTCATGATTCCCGCACCATCCTCGACCGGGTGGGCTCCGAGCAGCTCCTCGGCAAGGGCGACATGCTGTTCATGCCGCCGGGCACCTCGCGCATCGTCCGGCTGCACGGCGCCTACGTCAGCGAACAGGAGACAGCGGGTTTGGTGCGCTGGCTCAAGAAGACCCAGGGCAAGCCGGAGTACAACCCGGAGCTGCTGGAGCCGCTCGAGGCCTCGTCCGGCGGCGGCGATGCCGGTGACGCGGACGACGAACTGTACGACGAGGCGGTTCGCATGGTGGTGTCCGAAGGCCAGGCCTCGGCGAGCTTCCTACAGCGCCGCATGCGGGTGGGGTTCTCCCGCGCCTCGCGCCTCATCGACATCATGGAGCGCGACGGCATCCTCGGTCCGCCGCAGGGCTCGAAGCCGCGTGAGGTGCTGGTCAAAGCGGACTACTTTGAGGAAATGGATCTCGCCCACCAGCAGACTGCCGAATAAGCGCTTCGCGCATGATTTCAGCAGTGCTGCTGGCTTTCCTTTGAGGGGGCTGGGCGCCCCCTCGCCCGAAAAGTACTGATTTTTCGGGCTCACCCCATCCACGGCGCCTCCGGCGCCGCCGAGCCCTTCAGGCTCAGAGCGTGGGACCAGAAAGTCCGTGCGTACCCGCCATCTCTGCCGGCAAGTTTGCTGTGAAGTCTTGCAGGTGAAAGGCTTCGCGGCGATGCCCGAAGCCGAATCTTCTCTGCTACCATCCGCCCCATGCCTGCGATCAAGAAACTGGTGTTCTTCGGGACCCCCGAATTTGCCGTCCCGACCCTCGATGCCCTGGAAGCCGCCGGCCGCACGCCGAATCTGGTGGTCTCTCAGCCCGACCGACCCGCCGGCCGTGGCCAGGAAGTGGGCCGCCCGCCGGTGGCCGAGTGGGCAGTGGAGCGGAAGATTCCGCTCCTGCAACCGGAATCCGTCAAAGATCCGGAGTTCATCGCCGAAATCGAAAAGCTGGCACCGGACGTGGCGGTGGTGGTGGCCTTCGGACAGATTTTCCCGCCGGAGCTGCTGGCGATTCCCAAGCAGGGCTGCATCAACCTGCACGCCTCGTTGCTGCCTAAGCACCGCGGTGCCTCACCGGTGCAGGGCGCGCTCCTGAATGGCGATAAGAAAACCGGCGTCACCACCATGCTGATGGACGAGGAGATGGACACCGGGCCGATCCTGCTGCAGGACGACACGCTGATCCGCTCCTACGAGACCACCGAGCGCCTACAGGAACGGCTGGCCAAGCTCGGCGGCGAGCTGATGGTGGAGACCCTCAATCAGCGCGAGAAGAACAAGATCAAGCCGCGCAAACAGCGCGACGAATCGTCCAGCTACTCGCCACAGATCACCAAGCGCGACGGCAAGATCAACTGGGCGCTGACCGCCGACGAAATCTACAACCGGCTGCGTGCCTATACCCCCTGGCCGGGGCTGGCGGGCCACTTCCGGGGGCGGCCCCTGAAGATCGTGTGGGGCGTGCCGATGACTTGGGAAGAAGCGCCCTTCGGGGTGAGTGGCACTTTCCTTGGCCTGCGCCAGGGGCGCTTGGCGATTCTGTGCGGCCAGGGCACCATTTTCGGCGTCGAGGAAGTGCAGCGGCCGGGAAAGAAGGCGATCCGCAGTTCGGACTTCGCGAACGGCGAGCGGGTGCGGGTCGGCGAGACGTTCGCTTGATCGGCGTCGAGCGCGCCGCCGCGACCGAGTTTCCATGAGCAAGCGCAGGAGCCGGCGGCAAACCCCTCGCCGTCCGGCCGAAGACAATGTGCGGGTGGCCGCCGCCTGGGTGCTGGAGCGCACCCTGGCTTCGCGGGCGCCGGTGGATTCTTTCCTGAGCACCGTCCTCGAGCGCTTCGACGACCGCGACCAGGCTCTCCTTTGTCAACTCGTCCTCGGCAGCCTGCGTTGGCTCAAGCGAATCGACGACGTGGTGGCGCGGGCCAGCCATCGCACCTTCGCCGACATCGAAACACCGCTCCACTCGGTGCTCCGCATCGCGGCTTATCAGATTCTCTTTCTCGACCGCATTCCCCACCACGCGGCGGTGCACGAGGCGGTGGAGCAGGCCTCCCAACGCACCCACCGGGGCGGTGCGAGTTTCGTCAACGCGGTGCTGCGCCGCATTGCGCGGGACGGCTCCCTCGCGGCCTGGCCGATCGAGACGGAGGATCCGGTGGAGCGCCTGGCGATCGAACTCAGCCATCCGGAATTTCTGGTGCGGCGCTGGCTGGCGCGCTTTGGCGAAGCGGCGACACGAAAAATCCTCGAGGCCAACAACCGGCCCAAGCCCCTGCAGCTCCTGGCCTTCGCCGACCGCGGCGGCCGTGAGGTGCTGGGCGAAACCCTGATCGACGAAGGCTTGGAGGTCGAGCCGACGCTCTGGTCCCACCGCGGCCTGACGGTGTTGCGGGGAGACCCCTTGGCCACCAAAGCCTTCGCACGCGGCGACTTCTACATCCAGGACGAAGGGAGCCAGGTGGCGGCGTTGATCCCGCCTCCCTCACCGCAGGACCGGGTGCTCGATGCGGCGGCGGCGCCGGGCGGCAAGAGCTTTGCGCTCCTCGCCCAGGAGCCGACATTGCAGGTGTTTGCCGGTGACCGTGATCTGGAGCGCGCCGCCGTCATGGCCGGCAATTTACGCCGTCTGCGGCGCGGCCTGCCGCTGGTGGTGGCCGATGCGGCGGCCGGTTCCTTCGGCGGGACCTTCGACCGGGTCGTCATGGATCTACCCTGCACCGGCACCGGCACCCTGCGCAAGCACCCGGAGCTCAAGTGGCGAATTTCCGAAGAAGAAATTGGCCGACTGGTGCAACAGGGCGAGGCGATGCTTCTAGGGGTGGCCGATCAGGTGCGCCCCGGGGGGCTGCTGACGGCGATTACATGTTCCCTGGAAAGCGAAGAAAACGAAGGGGTTGTGGCCCGCTTTCTCGAGCATCGAAGCGATTTCTCACCGCTGCCTCTGGAGGCCGAGTTGACGGCCCCGTTGGCCGGCGCCATCGACGGTCCGGGCCTCTGGCGGCTGCTCCCCGGGGGAGATCACGACGGATTCACCGTCACCGTTCTGGAACGCCTCCGAAGTTGACCTCATTCTGGACGCAAAAAAAGGCTGGAACCTAACATTGACAGGCCTTTTCCGTTCGCTTATGGTTGCCCCCGCGTAGTACCGTCACTACTGATTCCAAGGAGGAAGTTCAATGGCTGGTAAAGCTGAAATCATCGAGAGGGTTGTGGGCGAAGTCGAGGGGTTGACCAAGAAGCAGGCCGGTGAAGCCTTTGATGTGATCTTCGGTTCCATCGCGGACCACCTGGGCGATGGCGAGCGGGTTTCGATCCACGCCTTCGGCAGCTTCTCGATCTCCCACCGTGCCGAGCGCCAGGGCCGCAACCCGGCCACCGGTGAGTCCATCACCATCAAGGCTTCGAACAACGTCAAGTTCAAGCCGGCGAAGGACCTCAAGGCGTCTGTCAACAGCTGACTCCCCCCAGTACATCCTTTGTAGTCTGAAGTTTCTCTCGCGCTGATCAAGCGGCGGAGGCCGGGCCGTGTGGCGATCGCCACACGGCTTTCGTGTTTTGGGACTACCGAATATGTCGGTAGAGGCGCGCCAGCTTGTGCGGCGAGACGCCGCAAAAGAACAGAATCCAGATCAGCCAGTTGCGCACCACTGTGCGCACCGTGCCGCCGCCGGTGTAGCGGCGGGCGGCGGTGACGGCGGGGCCGGGGAGGAGAGCCAGGCGGCCGTGGCGCTTCAAGCGGCGGGCGAAGTCCAGATCCTCCAGGATCGGCCAGTCCCGGAAGCCGCCCAGGGCCTCGAAGGTGTGCCGGTGGACGAACTGAGCCTGGTCGCCGAGGGGGGTGCGGGTGAGGCGGGTGCGCAGGTTGATCAGCCGCTCGCCCAAGCGCTGCATCGGCCGGTCGGTGTCGAAGGCGAGGAAGAAGGCGCCGCCGGCAGCGCCGTTCGACAGCGCCTTCCGTATCGCCTGGCCGGCGTCCTCCGGCAGCCGGGTGTCGGCGTGGAGGAAAAGCAGAGCCTCCGCCGCGGTGTCCGCGGCGCCGCGGTTGAGCTGACCGCCGCGTCCGGGCTCACCGGACACCACCCGGGCGCCGAGGCCCTCGGCCAGGGCAACGGTGCCGTCGCGGCTACCGCCGTCGGATACCACCACCTCATCGGCGATCGCCAGGGCGTTCTGGAGCGTTTCGGCGAGGGAAGAGTCCTCGTTGAGGGTGGGAATGACGATGGCGAGACGCAAAGCGATCCACTCCGATCCATCCTGCACTGCGGTATGAACGCACGAGAGTCCGACGAAAGAGCAGGCTAGCAGAGTACGGGCGGCACGCGCCGTATGGTCTGCCTCCGCGCTAAGATCCCGCCCATGTCCGATCTCTCTCATCTCGACTCCGAGGGCAACGCCCGCATGGTGGACGTGTCCGCCAAGGCGGTGACCCGGCGCGTCGCCGAAGCGTCCTGCCGGGTGCTGCTGCGGCCGGAAACCATCGCCCGTCTCGCCTCGCTGCCCAAGGGCGACGCCGTGGCGGTGGCCCGCCTGGCGGGCATTCAGGGGGCCAAGCGGGCGGCGGACCTGGTGCCGCTGGCCCATCCGCTGCCCCTCGACCAGGTGGAGGTGGAACTGCACCCGGGCGAGGCGGAAGTGGAAATCCGCAGCCGGGTGATCACCACCGCCCGCACCGGCGCCGAGATCGAGGCCCTCGCCGCCTGCTCCGTCGCCGCTCTCGCCCTTTACGACATGGTCAAGGCGGTGGACCGCGAGGCCGTCGTCACGGACCTGCGCCTGGAGTCAAAGAGCGGCGGCAAGAGCGGCGACTTTCGGCGCGGTGGGGGAGCGGATCCGCCGGACACGCCGGAGTCGCCGGCTTGATCCTCACCGGCCTCGATCGGCTGCTGCTCGATGCGCGAGAACTCGCCGGGCGGCGCTATGCTTTTCTCGGCCACGGTGCCTCGGTGACCGCCGACGGCCGGCCCGGTCATCTCGCCCTGGTCGCCACCGGCACGCCGCCGACACTGCTCCTCGGGCCAGAGCACGGCTACCACGGCATCGAGCAGGACATGATCCCGGCCGCGGGCGGCCGAGAGCCCTGGACCGGCATCGAAGTGGTGTCCCTCTACGGTTCCGACGAGGACTCCTTGCGGCCGGATCCGGAAACCTTCGCCGGGCTGGATCTGCTGCTGATCGACCTGCAGGACGTCGGTAGCCGCTACTACACCTATGTCGCCTCGGCCCTGTGGGCGGCGGAGGCGGCCTTCTCCGCCGGCTGCGAGGTGTGGATTCTCGACCGCCCCAACCCCCTGGGCGGTGCGGTGCTCGAAGGGCCGCCGGTGGAGGCGGGCTACGACAGCTTCGTCAGCGCCTTCCGGACGCCCGTTCGCCACGGCTGCACCTTGGGCGAGCTGGCCCGGCTGGAGGGCCTGCGCCGGCCGGAATCCGGTCTCGCCCGGTGCCGGGTGTGGCCCGTCGAGGGCTGGCAGCGCGATGCCTTGTGGCCCGGTTTGGGGGCGCCCGGCATAGGGGGCCGACCGTGGGTGTCGCCGTCCCCCAACATGCCGTCCCTCGGCGCCGCCCTGGTCTATCCGGGCACCTGTCTGGTCGAAGCGACGGAACTTTCCGAGGGGCGGGGCACCGCGCGGCCCTTCGAGTGGATCGGAGCCCCCTGGCTCGATCCGGTGGGCCTCGCTGAGCGCTTGGCGGCCCGCGAGCTGCCGGGGGTGACCTTTCTGCCCCTCTACTTCCGGCCGCAGTTTCAGAAACACTCCGGCACCGAGTGCGGCGGGGTCCAGCTCCTGGTGACCGACTTCGAGAGCTTCCACCCCTTGCGCACCGGCGTCGAGATCCTCTTCGCCTGCCGCGACTCCTCGCCGATGGACTTTCGCTGGCGCGAAGCGCCGTATGAGTTCGTCGCCGACCGGCCGGCGATCGACCTCCTCACCGGCGGCGAGCACTGTCGCCGGGCGATGGATGAGGGCGACCGCGAGGCATTCGACCGCTGGATCGCGAGCTGGACGGAATACGAGGCGTCCTTCGCCGCAGAGCGCCGCGAAATCCTGCTCTACGACGGCCCTGGCGGGCCGGGAGATCTGCCGGCGTGAAGCGGATCCACCTCTTGGCCGTGGCGGACGGGGAGGGTGCGGAGACGTTCCGCCCGTGGTTCGCTGCCCTCGCCGGCCGAGGTCTGCGCTGCGGTTGGCTCGACTACCGAGGTGCTGGATCGATTCCTCTGGGTCTTGAAGAGGCGGCCCAGGCCGGCGCCGTGCGGGCGGTGGATGTCGCCGAGCAGCGCACCGTGGTGGTCAAGGCGCGCAAGGGGCCGGCGGTGCTGGAAGATCTCCTGCGGGAGCACTTTCGCGGCTGCGCGGCGGTGCTGGTGCGCGGTGCCGAGGGGCGGGTCCAAGACCGGCTGGAGGCGCTACCGGAGGGCCGCTGGCGAGTGCGGTCGGCCGCCGGCCGGATCTTCGAGGGGAGCGCGGAAGAGCTCATCGGGCGCCTCTCCCGGCCGCGTCCGTGGGGATCGGAGGAATGATTGACCGCCGCATTGCGGCATGTGAAAATTCCGCACGGTTTCGCCAGTTCCCGATCACCGCCGTCCGCTGACATCTCCCGCCGCTGGATCGCGCCAAGCCCCCGATGACCCCCGTCGAGCCCATCCGCTTCTTTCTGCCCGGCCCGGCCTACGTGCCGGAAGCCTCCCGCCGGGCGATGACTGAGCCCGTCGTGGCCCACCGGTCGCCGGAGTTTCTGGATGTGCTGGACGCGGTGGTGGCGGGCCTCAAAGAGGTATTTCGCACCTCCGGCGACGTGGTGGTGGCCACCGGCAGCGCCACCCTGATGATGCAAAGCGCCATCGCGTCCACCGTCGAGCGGCGAGTGCTCCACCTGACCGCCGGTGCCTTTTCGGAGCGCTGGTTGGCGATTTCCCGCTCTCTCGGCAAGGAGGCGGATCAAGTATCCGTCCCCTGGGGGCAGGCGGTCGATCCGGATCTTCTGCGCCAGGCGCTCCGCCGTGGCGGGGCCGGCGACCGATACGATGCGGTGGCCCTGGTCCACAACGAGACCTCGACGGCGGTGATGCACCCGCTGCCGGAGCTCGCTCAGGTCATCCGTGAGGAGAGCGACGCCCTGGTCCTGGTGGACACCGTTTCATCCCTCGCCGGGGCGCCGGTGGAATTCGACGCCTGGGGTCTGGACGTGGCGGTGACGGCGTCCCAGAAGGCCCTGGCGACGCCTCCCGGCCTGGCGCCGACGGCCGTGTCCCGGCGCGCCCTGGAGCGCTCGCGGCGAATGAACGGCCGCGGCTTTTACACCGATCTCGTACGCTACGTCGAGAAACAGCGGGGCGACGGCACCAGCCGCGGCGGCACCATCACCACCGCCGCCATGGCGCAGGTCCACGCCCTGGCGCACCAGCTACAGCGCATCCGCCACGAGGGCCTGGAGGCGCGCTGGCAGCGCCATCGGCGGACGTCCGAGGGGACCGTTCGCTGGGCCGAGGAGAGCGGGTTCGAGGTGGCGGCCGAGGCCGGAGCCCGCTCCTGGACGGTCACCTGCCTCCGACCGCCGGCCGGCCGGGAGCCGGCGACGCTGCGGCAACGGCTGGCCGCTGGCGGCTGGACCGTCGCCGGAGGCTATGGCGATTGGAAGGACACGACGTTTCGAATTGGCCACATGGGCGAGGTGCGCGAGTCGGATCTCGATCCCCTGCGGGCGGCCATTGAGGACATCCTAGCGGCGGGCTGACGCCCAGCCTCCCAGACGACCCATACTTCGACGAATATTCCGAGGACCATACCGTGTACCGAATCCTGATCTCCGACCCTTTGAATCCCATCGGCATCGCCATCTTGCGCGATTCCGGCGCCGAAGTCCGCCTGCTGGAGGCGGACGAGCGCGACAAGCTGCCGGAACTGCTGCCGGACTTCGATGCCCTGGTCGTGCGTAGCGGGACCACGGTCACCGCCGAGCTGCTCGACGTCGGCAAGCGCCTCAAGGTGGTGGGCCGCGCCGGCATCGGCGTCGACAACGTCGACGTCAAGGCCGCCACCGAGCGCGGCATCCTGGTGGTCAACGCGCCCACCGCCAACGTCCTGTCCGCCACCGAGCACACCCTCGCGCTGCTGCTGTCGCTGGCCCGCAAAGTGCCCTCGGCCTGCGCGTCGCTCCGCACCGGCGCCTGGGAGCGCAAGAAGTTCGTCGGCATGGAACTCCACGGCAAGACCCTGGGGGTGATTGGCTTCGGTCGCATCGGCCAGCAGGTGGCGGCCCGCGCCCGCGCCTTCGAGATGGAAGTCGTGGCTTACGATCCCTTCCTCGGCGAAGAGGCGGCCAAGCGGCTGGGGGTCGATCTCTTGCCCCTCGAAGAACTGCTCGCCGCCGCCGACGTGATCACCCTGCATACCCCCTTGACGGACGACACCAAAAACCTGCTCAACGCCGAGCGCATCGCCCAGATGAAGGCCGGAGCGCTGTTGATCAACTGCGGCCGCGGCGGCACGGTGGACGAAAAAGCCCTGCTGGCGGCCCTCGACGATGGCCGCCTGGCCGGCGCCGCCCTCGACGTGTTCAGCCAGGAGCCGATCGACTACCCGGAGCTGGTGAAGCACCCCAAGGTGGTGGTCACGCCGCACATCGGCGCCCAGACCCGCGAGGCCCAGGAGCGCATCTCCACCCAGACGGCGCACATGGTGCTCGAGTCCCTCGGCGGCTCCCTGGCGGTCTCCGCCGTCAACCTGCCCTTCGCCTCCACCGGCACCCGCGGCGAGCCTTACCTGGCCCTTGGCGAAAAGCTCGGACGGCTGGTCGGTTCGCTGGTGCACAAGGGCTTGGAGCGCCTCGAAGTGCGCTACTGGGGCCTGGACAACAACCTGCGCACCCCGGTCGCCGTGGCGGTTCTCAAAGGGGCGCTCACCCCGCTCCTCGGCACCGCCGTCAACTACGTCAACGCCGAGCGCATCGCCGCCTCCCGGGGCATCGAGTTGGTGCAGTCCGTCCACACCGGGGCGATGGGGTACCCGCTGCTGGTGGAGGTCGAGGCGACCGGCGCCGACGGCGCTCACCGGGTGGCCGGCACCCTGTTCGGCGATGGCGGCTCGCGGGTGGTGCTGTTCGACGGCCACCGGCTGGAATTCCAGCCCTCGCGCCGCCTTCTGGTGGTGCGCAACGACGACGTCCCCGGAGTCGTCGGGCGCCTCGGCACCCTGCTCGGCGAAGGCGGCATCAACATCGCGGACATCCACCTGGCCCGCGACCGCGAGCGCGGTGAAGCCCTGGCAGTGCTGCGAGTGGATGCGGACGTGCCGGACTCGCTGGTCGAGCGCATCTCGGCGGAACCGCAGGTGCAGAACGTCCAGCGCATCGACCTGGATTCATAGAACGCCTTCAAGTCGCCACGGCGGCGCCCGATTCCAGCCGTAGCTTCCAGCTGCTGAGTAGGGTGCCACCCGAACATCTGAGTAGGGTGCCACCCGAACATCCGGAGGGAGATCGAACATGGCGAAGGTCGGACTGGTATTCGGAGGACGGAGCGTCGAGCACCGGGTGTCGGTGGTCTCCGCCCGCACCGTGGCGGCGGGCCTCACCGAGGCCGGCCACCAGGTGGTAGCCCTAGGCATCGCCGAAGACGGCCGCTGGGTCGCCCCGGCGGCGGGCCAAGCGGCCCTCGACGGCGCCACCGACGTGGTGATGGCGGCTGAAGACGAAAGCGTCCCGGCGAGCCTCCGGCACCTCCTGGACGCGGCGCCGGAAGTGATCTTTCCCATCGTCCACGGCACCTGGGGAGAAGACGGCACCTTGCAGGGCCTGTGCGAAATGCTCGACCTGCCTTACGCCGGAGCGGATGTCGCGGCGAGCGCCGTGGCGATGGACAAACTCCTCTGCAAGCGGCTGCTGGCCTCCGCCGGCGTGCCGGTGGTGGACTTCGAGTCCGTGGCCGCCGGCGAAGACTTCGCCGCCGCCGCCGAGCGGGCCCAGCGGTTGCCCGCACCGTGGTTCGTCAAGCCCTCGGTGGGCGGATCGAGCGTCGGCATCCGCAAGGTCACCGCGGCGGCGGAACTCGAAGACGCCCTCGCCTTCGCCCTCGGCTTCGACGACGAAGTCATCGTCGAACGCGGCGTCACCGGCCGGGAGATCGAGTGCGCCGTCCTCGGCTACCCGTCCCTCCAGGCCTCCGTCCTCGGCGAGATCGAGCCCGGTCGCGAGTTCTACGACTACGAGGACAAGTACCTAGAAGACACCGCCCGCCTCCTCGCCCCGGCCCCCCTGCCGGAAGAAACCTCCCACCGCCTCCGCGCCCTCGCCATCCGTGCCTTCCAAGCCCTCGGCGGCACCGGCATGGCGCGGGTGGACTTCTTCCTGGCCGAAGGCGAAGACGGCGACCAGGTGTGGGTCAACGAAATCAACACCCTCCCCGGCTTCACCAAGATCTCCATGTACCCCCGCCTGTGGGACCTCACTGGGGTGCCGATACCCGAACTCGTCGACCGCCTGGTCCAAGACGCCCTCACCCGCCACCGAAATCGCCATGCGCTGGATCGGGGGATCAAGGAGTGGTTGGGGTCGTTGGGCTGAAGGCCGGTAGCGAATTGGTGCCGCTTGAGTACTTTGGTACTTTGGACGACTCCAAGAACATCTGTGCAGCAGTAAGAAGAGAGGGCGTGTTGTGTTCTCAAGGAGTTGGTATGCCGAGCACGGAGAAAGATGCCTGGGACAAGGCCTAAATTGTCGCGAAGATTTGCGGTGCGATTGCGATTCCCGTCGTGTTGGCTCTGGTGGCTCTTTTCTGGGATTCCTCGTCGAAGCAGCAGTCGCTTGAGCACCGGCAGTTTGAACTGGCTGTTGAGGTGCTAAGGACTGAGCCAGAGGCAGGGGATCAGCCGTCAGAAATTCGGAAGTGGGCAGTCGAGACTTTCCACAAGTCGGTGCCACTGTCAGGAGATCAAGAAAAAGACCTCCTGACTGAGCCGCTACCCGTAGGCGATGTCAAGAGTGAAACCATCAGGAGAGCCTTAGCTAGGGGCTGGTGCTGCATAGACTGTGAAGGTCTTTTGAGCTGCGGAGCCACTGTGGAAACTCCCTGTGGCTCTTGTTGGTAGAGGGTCTTGGGGGGGTCTCAGTCATTGGAGACTTGCTCTGGTATTTCGGAATGTGAAGCAGGCGTCGGGCAGGCAGCGAAAGCGGCAGGCAAGAGCCGATGACTCCAATTCTAGGTTCCACCCGAATGTCGAAGTATTGAAGGTTGTTTGCTCGTTTTCTTGAGAATTTATAAAAGGTAGCGGTCGGACAGGTGATGAGTCGGACTTTCTGGCGGATCTGGGGAGAGATCGACGCTGATTCGGCCTTAGATCGGTCGCGGGTGGGTGGACCTGTAACGGGTCGAGTCATGGATCGCGACAATCGGGTGGATCTGTGGAGCGCTGCCAACTGAAGGCTCGCTCTATCCAGGCCTCAAAGGAGGCACAAAGGGCAATCTTGGAGGAAAGCAGCCTTCAGGGAAGGTCACTCCCTGCTCTCCCTGTCTGAGCTTTTCGGCCGCCGCTCCGTAGGCCTCCACAAATTCCCTGTAGGCGTCGATAAACGCCCTTCTGACGGCCTTCGCGATGCCATGAAACAGCGGAGCAGGCGATCGGGCCGGTCGATTGGGGTGGTTGTGGGGCTGTTGGCGGCGGATGCTTTCGGCTCCCAGAGGTTGGGTGCCTCGTCTGGCGTGCAGCACCGTCGTTTCTTCGATGATGCCTTGCACCAAGTCCCTGATCCGATTCAGGTATGCCACGGGCTCCAGGTCTTGCCAACATGGCAGTGGCGAGAAGACGACGCTCTCCTTCTCCTGAAAGTCCTTCTCGTTCAGGTCTTTGTTCGCCTTCAGAGCGAGGAACCGTCGGGTCCGATTGTCCCAAACGCCCT
>JBCCEF010000035.1 GCA_039030395.1 Acidobacteriota bacterium | reverse complement strand
CTGCAGAAAGGGATCCGCGTACAGGCTGAACACCAACTGACGATCACCCACATCCCAGTGCTCCAAACCGTCGACGTCCGTGCCGCCGGTATCACCGTCGAAGAAGCTCAACGTGAAATCCGTGGCCGAGGCCGGAATCGAAAGGGCGATGCTCACCTGATCCTCGATCGTCTCGATCCCCGCACAACCGAAGCCCAGGAAACGGCTGTCCGCCGGATCCGCGGTCGGAAACGCAGCAAAGGGTCCCGGACCGATCTGGGAAAAGGCGGGCGTCACGCCCACGGCAACCATCATCAACACCAGAATGGAAACTCTCCAATACGTCTTCATTTTTCGATCTCCCGATTCCTTCCTGCGGCGCTTGATCAAACGCCAGTAAGCGAGTCCACGACCCGCGTCAAAGTCTTATATTCGTATACGTAGATACATCGAGCGTCAGGGCAAGGTCAGGACGCTTATCGATCTCTCCGTCATGGGGAGCGTTCGGATTCATGCTTCGATTCACTTTCCAATTTATAGCGACTCGCCTATTCGTCAACCCATCAGACGTCCCGCGATACGAAGATCACGGGTGCAATCTGAAGGAAAGGCGTCAGGAGAATGTCAGTTCAGACAGACTGCAAATCACGAAACATCGAGCCCCCCGAATCAGCCCCCCGAAGTACCGCGCTGATCCGATATGATTCGCTGCGAGCGTCATCAATGTATTGACTTTCTTACGCCTGACTGACGGGACGATTCAGGCCGTCCCTCCAGGTAACCTGCGATGAGTTCGAGGCCAACGCTCTCCATGTCCACCCACCGCTTCCTGGGAATCCGACCTTGAGTACGCTGGAGATTCGACTTCTCGGGGGTTTTCAGGTCTTCCGCGACGGAACCGCCGTTCAGCGCTTCGAGTCGCAGAAAGTGCGAGGCCTCCTCGCCTATCTGGCGTGCCATGCGGACCGACCTCACAGCCGGGACCGACTCGCCGGCCTGTTGTGGCCCGAACTAGCGCAGGCCACGGCGCGACGGAATCTCCGGCAGGCTCTCTACAACCTGCGCAGCAGCCTCAGCTCCGCCGAAGTCGACCCCATCTACAGCGCCCACCAAACGGTCCAATTCAACCCGGACCTCAACTACTGGCTGGATGTGCAGGCCTTCGACCAGACCATCGAGCGCGGTGCCCTGGAGGACGACGAGCAGCTTCGCGCCCGGGAGCTCGCCCGGGCCAGCCAGCTCTATCGCGGCGACTTCTTGACGGGCTTTTTCATCAAGGGCAGTGAGACCTTTGAGGATTGGTTGGTCGCAGAGCAAGAGCGCCTGCGGGATGCAGCCATTCAGAACCTCAAGCTGCTGGTCGATACCCTGCGAGAGCACGGCGAGTACCGCGATGCGGTACGCCACGCGCGACGCTTGGTAGAGATGGACCCACTGTCCGAAGAATCCCATCGCGAGCTCATGCAGCTCTACGCCATCTCCGGACGCCGCAGCCGTGCCCTCGCTCAGTTCGAGGATCTCTCCGGCCTGCTCGAGCGGGAATTGGGCGTCGAGCCGATGCCGGAAACCCGGGTGCTCTACGAGCAGATCCTGCAGCAGGATATGCCCGACCGAAGCGCCAATGCCGGCGAGCCGCTCGGCCCCTACGTGCCGCTGGTGGGCCGCAGCGACGCGACGGCGCGCCTGCGCGAGTCCTTCGAGGAAACGATCAAAACCGGAACACGCTTCACCCTCATCTCCGGCGGACCGGGCCTGGGGAAAACCCGCCTCGCCAAATCGGTCATCCATCAGCTCTCGTCCCAACGTCGCACCTCCGTCCTGCAGGGACGCAGCTACCACGGCGCCGGACCGGTGAACTATCAACCCTTCACCGAAGCGCTCCACGCGGCGCTGTTGGACGATCCGCCGCACTCCAGTCAGGACCCGCGTTCGAAGTACACGGAGCTGAGCGCGGAGCTGACGGTCGCCCTGCCGCCGGTGGCCGAACCGGCCTGGCGGGCGCCGGAAGAAACGGCACCTCCTCGCCGGCGCTCCTTGCCGGAGCTCACCTCCCGGCTGTTGGAGGCCTTCTGCGGCCCACGCTCTGCCCAGCAACCGGTGATCGTGTTTCTCGAAGATCTCCACTGGAGCGACACGGCGACCTTTGAGCTGCTCAAGGAACTGATCGAGCGGTTGCGCACTCGGCCGGTCTGGTTTCTCGGCACCAGCCATCCGGGACTTCCCCTGGACCATCCGCTGGAGAGCATGGTTCGATCCCTCAACCGCCGCCGGGTGGATCGCCACCCGCTCGAACCCCTGGCCTCGGCCCACATCGAGGAAATCGCCACCAGCTTGGTCGGCCCCGCCCGGGGACCGGAATTGAGCGACTTCCTGGACCGAAAGGGCGACGGAATGCCCCTACGGTTGGTCGAGATCATCAACTTCCTGTGCGACGAGGGAAGCCTCGCCCCGGCTCCGGAGCAACGTTGGAGCCTCACCGACGAACCCGCCCTGAACCGTGTGGTCTTGCCGGAAACCCTCGACGCTCTGATCGTTCGGCGGGTCAGCCGCCTACCGACTTCCGCCCGCCAACTCCTGGTCCTGGCAACGGTGATCGGTCAAAAATTCGACGTGGGGCTGCTGCAGAGAGCCGCCAAGGAGCACATCGGGGTGGTGGAGATCGGCATCGAATTGATGCTGGAGCGCTGGTTCATTCGCCAGTTCCCGCGCTTCTGGACGGAGAATCCGCGGGATCGCGACATCGTGTTGTGGGCGCGCGGAGCCCGCCGTGGAACCTTCGAATTCGCCAGCTACCGCATTCGTGAAGCGGTCTATCAGAACCTGAATCCGCTGCGCCGACAGCAGATGCATCGCCAGGTGGGCGAAGCCTTCTTCGATATCTTCCGGGAACGCCACGAACAGGCCGCCGAGGCGCTGGCTCACCACTTCTCCCTCGCCGGCGATCTGGAGCGTGCCTTACCCTTCCTGCGCGCCTCCGCCGAGAAGGCCGTCGCACTACACGAAGGCGCAACGGCCCTCTACTACTGCCAGCGAGCCCTGCGGGCCCAGCGGCGCCTGGGAGTCGACGAGGACGAAACCGCCAGCGTACTCAGTCGAATGGAAGAGCGTCTCGGCGGCGCAGCAGCCAAAGGAGAGTGAGACAACTGGCGGCGCCGACGATGTCGGTGCACAGCACCGCCGGCGCGATCCAGTGCCGGCCCGCCAACAGGTACGCCGCCAGCGCCCCATAGACGAAGATCTTCGGCGCATGGGCGTAGAAACCGGCTCGCGGGTTGAAGCCCATGGGCCCCCGCAAGGAGCTGACGGACACTCCCAGAAACAATAGGGTGGGCACCAGATAGACGGCCAACGCCGTCGGCAGCACCGGCGCCAGGCCGGCGGCGAGAATCGCCAACAGAACGGCCGCCCAGGTAGCCGAATCGCAGAGCTGATCCCACAGTTTGCCGCGCCGGCTGTCACAGCCCCGGCGCCGGGCGAGGGCTCCGTCGAGGCCGTCGCAAAGCAGAGCACCGAAGAAACCGAAATTCGCCCAACGCGGGTAGTCGACCAGAGTCCAAATCAGCGATGCAGCCAGCAAAACCCCGCAGACACTGAGCGCCAGGGGCGGCACTCCCAGCCAGGCGAGGGGTGCAACGAGGGGCGCGAGCAACACATCGCGGCCCCGACGAATCGACACATAGAGTCGATCGTCCCAGCCGGTGGCGGGATGGATCGTCGTGAGGTCAGCCATGGGATGGATGCTCCCTGCGAGAATGCGCAAGTAGCATAGCAGTCGTAGGGATTTCGACCCCCCTGTTCTCTCGGAATCGTTCGTTGCGCAGACGGGACTTCCGCCGCCGGCGCCTACAATCCATACGCACCATGTCGCCAAAAGATCCTCCCCACCATCGACGGCGCCCGAGACCCGCGGTCACCGACACCGATTGGATCGGTGGCCGCAAGACCGCTTGGCGGCGCCTGGCCGGCACCCTGTTCGTCTTTATCGCCCTCTGGGGGCTGATCGCCATCGATCCCCCCGGCTGGCAAACCGGGGTGGAGGCTCTAGGGTCCGGCGGCATCGCCGGCCGCCTGCTGTTCGTCGCCGCTTTCGCCTGCGGCACGGTGCTCGCCGTTCCCGGCCTCCTCCTGATGGCCCTCGGAGTGACCGCCTTCGGCCCGCTGGAGGGTTTTCTCCTGTCGAGCGCCGGCGGCACTTTCGGCGCCGCCGGCGCCTTTGCCATCGCCCGCTGGGTGATCCGGCAGCCCTTCGCCGACCGGCGCAACCAGAGGCCTCGCTGGCGATGGCTGGCCGAGGGACTGGAGCGCCACGGAGCGGTCGCCGTGCTCCTTCTACGGCTCCTGCCGCTGATGCCCTTCAACCTGTCGAACTACCTCTGCGGCGTCACCTCCATCCGATTCGGTTCCTTCCTGTGGGCCACCGCCGTGGGAATTCTGCCGGGGGCCTACGTCTACTGCCAGGTGATTGCCGGCCTGTCGGCGGCAACGAAGGCGGAACCGGCCGGGAGCGGGCTCTTCTGGAGCCTGACCCTCTTGGTCTTCCTGTTGGTCGTTCTGCCGCGGCTGGCGGGCGGTTCCCTCCGCAAGGTCTTCGGCGACGGCGCCTAGGACGAACCCCCGCCCTCACTGCGATAGGCTGCCCTTCCTCACCATGAAACTCCGCGGGTTCCTCCTTCTCCTCTTCGTCGTCGCCTGTTCTCGGCAAGAGCACCGACAGGAACCGCTCACTCGCTGGCAGGAACCGACCAAGATCGGAGCCCGAGCCGCTCGTCACTGGGTCACCATCCGCCACGACGCGGAGCGCAACGTCCTCACCGAAACCGTCGCCGATGCGCTGGGGACCGTCCGCCTCCGGCAAGCCGCACGGCAGGCACCGGCGCCCTCGGAAAAGGAGCGTCGGCGGGCCTTTCGGCGCCTTCGACGCCTGGCTGCGCTCCCCCCCGAGGCCGAATTGGCAGGCGGTTTTCTGTGGACCGACGATCCCTGTCCGCCGAGTCATCGATGCCTCGAGGCCTTTCGGATGGATCCCCGATCGGGCCGGCCGACGGAACGGTGGCTGATCGACCTGACCGCCGATCGCCTGCTCGGGGAGGCACCGTGAGAGGCCGCTACCGGTGGACCGTCCTCGCCGGCCTGCTCGCCGCCTCGACGGCTCCGGCCTGGAGCCTGCCGCTGTGCGAGCCACCGGCTCAGTACTTGGCCTGGCCGCCGGAGGAACCGATCTGGCGCCTGTGCGCCATCCGGCCGCGAGACAGCAGCGGCCCAGCGGGCTCCGGCCTGGAACTGCGCAACGTCTACTTCCGCAACCGCAGGGTGCTCCACCGAGCCCAGATCCCGATCACCGCGGTGGACCATCCGCTGCCCTCTTCCCAGCAGGAGCCCGCCGACGGCGAACCGCCGGATCTGTGTACCGGGCGCTGTTTCCCTACCTGGACCCGGCAGGAGGCTCCCTTCGCCGCCGACCGTCGAGTCTCGCCCGGGTACTTCGAATCGCAATCTCCAGTGCAGACCTCCTGCGATCGGGTGCCGTCGCCTGCCGCGAGCAACCGCGCTCCCGGACGCTGCCCCTGGGGCGAGGCTCTTTCCTGCGTTGAGGGTTTCGCGGCGGAGAGCGAAGAGGATCGCTGGATCCTCACCAGCGAAGTAGCGGCGGCCTGGTATCGCTATTCGCTGCGGTGGATTTTTCACCGCGACGGACGGATCGAGGCGCGCGCCGGAGTGCAGAGCGACGCGCGGTCCTGTGCCCGAACGCCCCACACCCACCACCTCCTATGGCGCTTCGATTTCGACCTCTCTCCGCTGCACCGCGACCGCGTGACGACCCCGCGGGGCACCGTCCTCGGGTCGGAAGGGGTGCGCCGGCGGGAAATCGACGGCGACGCCGGGTGGCTCGTGCAGGACGAGAGGTCCGGCCGCGGCTATCGGCTGATTCCCGGAGCAGCGGACGAACCCCAAAGCACCGGAGATCTCGCCGTCACCCTCTACGAGGCGGTGTCCGAGCGGGCCGCCTCGGCCTGCCCCGTTGACCTTCGGGAACTGGGGCACGGTCGCCTACTCGCCGGAGGGGATCTGGTGCTCTGGTACCGGTCCGCCGCTTCGATCTCGCCGCAAGCGCCTTTCCGTTGCACCGTCCTCGGTCCCACCCTGGCACCGGTCGGCCGCTGGCCACTGGCCGGGGAGGTGCTGTTCGAGGACGGTTTCGAAGGCGGTGACACCTCCCTCTGGTCCACTACCGCTGAACCGTAGAAGCAACGGCATGTCGTGACGGTCACCGGACTCCAGCCCTGCACCCAATATCGGATCCAGCCGGTTTCCCGCGATGCCGCCGGCCATGTCGCTCGCGGTGGCCGCGGTTCGGTGCGAACGCTCTGTCCCTGACCGGCCAATGGACTCCGCGGGTGTCCGCCGGGGCACCCACCGCGCCTATTCGACGCTCAGGTCCGTGAGGCGCTCGCCGAGGGCTCGAGAGACGGACGCTGCAGAGTAGTCCTGCCGCAATCGCTCCTGCCCGGCCTCGACCAGGCGACTGGCGAGAGCCGGATCGTCGAGCAGCGAGCCGATCCCTTCGACCCACTCCTCCGGCTGATCGGCGAGCAGAAAGTCTCTCTCCCCTCGGCCGGTCGTGCCGGCGCCGGCCCAGGGTGAGGCGACCACCGGAACCCCCTCGGCCCAAGCTTCCAGCACCTTCACCGGCACCCCGGAACCGCTTCGCATGGGCGCCAGGGCGGCCGAGGCGGAAGCCAGGATGGCTCGCAGATTCGCCGGCGAATCGATCAACTCGGCCCTCGGCGCGGCGGCGACGGCGCGCCGTACCGACCGTGGCGGCCTCGATCCGGCCACCGTCAGGCGCAACGTCGGCCGACGCACGACGAGGACCGGCCAAACCCGCCGCAGGAACCAGCGGATGGCGTCGCTGTTGACGAAGTAGCCGAGATTCCCGGTGAAGACCAGGCGCTCGCCGCGCACCCTTTGCTCGACCGGAGGGGCTGGCCGTTCGGCCGGCGGCACGGCGATGGGCACCACCCTCAATTTCGCTTCGAGGGAGGGTTCGAGACCGGCCAAGAACTCGCGATCTCGGGCACACACCAACCAGCTTTCGCGGCTCTCCGCCACCAATTTCCTTTCGGCAGCGGCCAGCCGACGAGCCTCCCAGCGCAGAAAGAGGCGCCACAGGGGGGTATCCAAGCGCGCTCGATGCTGGAAGTTGAGGGACAGACTGTCGATCAGATCCACCACCGTTGGCGTTTCCCCCAGGTCAGCGCGGTGGAGTCCTTGCCGGGCGAGCTGCAGGATCACGAGATCCACTCGCTGAGCATGGTGACGGAGCAAGCGCGCCAGCTCCGGCTGGTAGTAGAGGCCGGCCTGGAGGGGAAAGCCCTCCAGCAGCGCCCGGACCAGACCGGTCGCCAAAACCCGGCGGCGCGGCCGGTAGGCTTCGACCCGCAGTCCAGCCGGCGGAGCGGGTGCGCCGGGCGGCGCCTCCGGCGCCACCAGCAGGGGTTGGTGCTCGCGCAGCAGAAAGCGCAGGAGCTGATCGCTCCGCATTTGATCGCCGCGCCGGGCCGGCCAGGGGTAGCGCCCGGCGACGAGGAGGATCTTCAAGGTTTCGGCAGGCGGCTAAACGAGACGAAGGAGGTGGCCGAGCTTTTCGCGCTTGGTCCGCAGGTAATCGCGGCTGGTGTCGGTGGGCGGAATCTCCAGCGGCACCCGATCGACGATTTCCAGGCCGTAGCCGGACAGGCCCACGTACTTGCGCGGGTTGTTGGTCATCAAGCGCATCTGGCGCACGCCGAGGTCGCGCAGGATCTGGGCGCCGATGCCGTAGCCGCGCAGGTCCGGCCGGAAGCCCAACTTTTCGTTCGCTTCCACCGTGTCGTGCCCCTGCTCCTGCAGCTCGTAGGCGCGCAGTTTGTTGAACAGGCCGATGCCCCGGCCTTCCTGCAGCAGGTAGAGGATCACGCCGCGCTTCTCCTGTTGGATTCGCTCCAGGGACTGCAAGAGCTGAAGGCCGCAGTCGCAACGCTGAGAGCCGAAGATGTCGCCGGTCAGGCACTGACTGTGGACCCGCACCAGCACCGGCTCGTCCTCTCGAATCTCGCCCATCGCCAGGGCGATGTGCTCTTCGCCGGTGACGTCGGACCGGTAGGCGTAAATCTGGAACTCCCCGTAGGCGGTGGGCAAGCGGGGCGAGGCGACCCGCCGCACCAGGGTTTCATTCTGCAGCCGGTAGCGGATCAGGTCCGACACGGTGATCATCAACAGCCCGTGGCGCTCGGCGAAGATCTTGAGGTCCGGTACCCGCGCCATGGTGCCGTCCTCGTTCATGATCTCGCAGATCACCCCGGAAGGATGGCGACCGGCGAGCTTGGCGAGATCGACGGAGGCCTCCGTCTGCCCGGCCCGCTTGAGGACGCCCCCCAGCCGTGCCCGCAGCGGAAAAACATGGCCCGGCCGCAGCAGATCCTGCGGCCGGGTCGCCGGGTCGATGGCGGTGCGAATGGTCGCCGCGCGGTCGGCGGCGGAGATGCCGGTGGTCACCTTGCCGCGCGCCTCGACGGAGACGGTGAAGGCGGTGCCGAAGGGCGTGGTGTTGTCCTGCACCATCAACGGCAGGTCGAGTTCGTCGCAGCGCGCTTCGGTCATCGCCAGACAGATCAACCCCCGGCCGTGGGTGGCCATGAAGTTGATCGCTTCCGGCGTGATGCGATCCGCCGCAATGGCGAGATCGCCTTCGTTTTCGCGGTCTTCGTCATCGACGATGATGACGAACTCGCCGCGGCGAAAGGCCTCAGTCGCCTCGTCGATGGAGGCGAACGGGGAAGGTTCGTTCATAAGCTCTCTCCGGGATGCTACTGCGAAACAGCCGAAGCGCAGGACCCGAGAATCTGCCCGGCGCAGCTATTGAGAATAGCAGACCGGGCTACGACCGAGCCCGAAAGGGCGAGGCGGCGGCCTGGCCGCCGAGGATGGGGTGAGCCGCTTGCGGCGAGGGGGCGCCTACGCGGTCCGGCCCAGCCCTTGAGGACGAAAGCTAGCAGGGCAGCTGAAAGCATAGGCCGAAGGCCTTTTTCAGCTCCCCTGCTAGCTAGAAGGAGGCCCCCAGCCCGAAGGAGAAGGCGGCGACGCTGTCGCCGGGCAAGCGCTCGAAGGGCCAGCCCACCTCCACCCGCACCGGACCGATGGGCGAACGGTAGCGCAGCCCTACCCCGGCGCCGGTGCGCAGGTCGCTCGAGTCGATGTCGCGCCAGTCCGCCCACACGTTGCCGGAGTCGACGAACACGACGCCCTCCAGCGGACCGCTGATCGGGAAGCGGTAATCGAGATTGAGCAGCAGCAAGCCGTTGCCGCCGGCCGGCACAAACTCGCCGTCTTCGTTCGGGAACAGGGTCTCGCCGGCGATCCCGAGGCGGTCCCGGCGCAGCGCCCGGTGGGTCGAAGCGCCGCCGGCAAAGAAGCGTTCGGCGATGAAGATCTGGGAACTCGGCAGGTCGAGGCCCGGCGGGATCAACGGATCCTCCAAATCCGGTGCCGAGAACGGCTCGATACCTCCCAGCCGCACGCTGCCGGCCAGTACCCCGAAGGAACCCAGGTTGTAGTAGTAGGTCTGCTGGGCGAAGACTTCAAGAAAGTCCGCATCGGTGCCGAGGGAGGATACGGGAATGGCGTTCTCGAGCCGCAACACGCTGTTCCAGCCCCGGGAGGGATCCAATGGATCATCGCGCCGGTCCACCTGGAGGCTGGCGACGAGGCTGGTGAGGCGCAGAGTCTGGTCCGCCCGCTCAAAGGGTTCGCCGGTCTCCGTCAAAAGGTCCGCCGGAATCTGGTTCTCGACCTTGCGATAGCCGGCCGACAGCCCGACTCGTCCCCAAGTGAGATCTTGATATGTTTCGACCCGAGCACCTTTGCGGATGAGCTGGAAATCCTCCGCATCGCCCAGTCTCAGATCGAGATCCTCCTCTACCCAGAAGGCGGAGAAGGTGAGCGGCAGCCTCTGGACTCGGGGCCGATCGAGAAACAGACTGTATTCCTGGTTCTCCTGCTGCACCCGGGCGTTCAAAGCCAGACTGTCCAGACGGCCGGTCAGATTGCTGTGGAGGTAGCTCACCAAGGCACCGAAACCCGCCTCGGAGTCGTATCCGGCGCCGTAGGCGATGCGCCGAACCCGCCCCTCCTCGACCCGGATCAGGATGTCCCGCGCCGAGGACCCAAGAGGGGCCGGAGTGCGCTCCACCTCGACCCGCCGAAACACCCCCTGGCGGGAGAGCCGGCGCTCCACCTCGGTCAGGCGGGAGAGGCTGGCCGGGTCGCCCGGCGCTAGGCCGGCAATACGGCGGATGGCGGCGGTCTTGGTGCGGGTATTGCCCCGGATCACCACCCGATCGACCTCCGTGCGCGGCCCTTCGATGATCTGGAACGACAGGTCGACCCGGCTCCTCTCCTCGTTCCAGTTCTCTTCCGCCGACACCTGGATGCGTTCGTAGCCGCGTTGCTCGTATTGCTGGCGGATGAAGGCGAGCGAACGGCGCAGGCGTCGAGGATGGAAGGGGCCGCCGTCTTCGACCTCCAGACGACCGGCCAGCTCACCCGGCGATACCACCTCGAAGCCTGCGAAGGTCAACTCCCCTACCGAGGTGCGCGACCCCTCGATGATCGGGATCAGCAGTTCGAGATCGCCGTCCGGCCGGTGATCGATCACCGGCGGTCCGACCCTGACCCGGCCGAAACCCTCCAGAGCATAGAAGGACCGCAGGTTCGAAAGGTCCGCTTCGAGCTCCGAGTCCACCAGCCGACCGGACCCGAGGACCAGCAGATTGCGCGGCGCGGTCTTGATGAGCGCCGACAAACGGTCCGCCGAGAAGGTCTCGTTGCCCTCGAAGGCCACCGACTGCAGCGTCAGCTTGGGCCCCGGCTCGATGTCCAGATGCACCACCAACGCGCCGTCTTCACGCGGCTCTTCGCGAAACTCCACCTTCACCCGGTAGTGTCCTTCTCCCTGGAAGTAGGTTCGCAAGCGGTCTGCCGACAGCAGCAACGATGCCTCGTCGTAGCCTTGACCGTCCACAAAGGGCAGGAGGCTGCGCCGGCGCAGCGGTTTGGTCTCGACACCGTGGACCTCCAGCGGCACCAACGGCCCCACCCGAACGGGATAGACCAGCCTCGCACCGGTCCGGTCCTCGTCGAGGGTGACTTCCGGATCGCTCACCGAAGCCTGGCGGTGGCCCTGCTCGATCAACCACCGCTCCAGGCGATCGGCTTCGTCCGGTAGCCGCTGCCGGCGGAAGGGCTCGCCGGGCTTGTCCCGCAGATGGCCGGTGAGATCCCGCTCTTCGAAGGGACCGAGGTCGCCGCGGTAGGCGATCTCCGCAATCTCCGCCCGGGGACCGGCCTCCACCCGGTAAACGATGCGAGCCCGCTTGCGCTTCTCGTCGATCTCCGGCATCAGCACCACCCGGCGGCGAAGGTAGCCGCGATCCTCAAAGAGGTCCTGCAAGCGAAAAACTCCCCGCACCAGGCGAGACTCGATCAACGGCCCGCCGGCGCGCTGCGGCAGGACGGCCAACAGATCCTTGCGTTCCAGCCCGCCCAACTCGCCCTCGATCACCACTTCTTCCACCCGAATGCTGCTCCACAGGGCGAGAATCACCTCCACCTCTCCGATCCCCGGCTCGGCGACCTCCGGGCTCTCCATCACCGGCCGGCGGTAGAGGGCGGCATAGGAGGCCACCCCGCTCACCTGTAGATTGACCAAACTGCGCTGCACATCCGCCGGCCGCAGCGGTCGCCCGACTTCGATCGCCAGCAGTTCCTGAATTTCCGCCAGATCCGGATCTCCATCGCTGCGAATTTCGAGCGAACGCACCGTCGGCCAGCGGAGATCGTCCAACTCCACAGCACTCGAGGCAGCCGGCCAGAGGGCACAGAGCATCGCCAACAGCCACCGGCTCCAGAGGAGCGACGCGCGGCGACTCAAAAGGTGTGCTCCAACCGGAGATCCACCGCGTAGGTGTCGTCGCCGTCCTGGGTCAGCACCACCGTCACCGCGTCACTGAGCTGCCACTCCACCTGTAGGCGGTAGTCGAGATCCGTCGCCGGATCGCTGGTGTAGGTCAAGAACAGGTCCTTCGAGATTTGTTTGCCGACGGTGAAGGACAAAGCCGATCCGCCTTCGGCGCTCGCCACCGGATTGACCCGGAAGCGATCGAAGCCGAACAGGTTGTTGACCCGCTGACCGAGGACCGACACCGCCTGACCGTAGAGGAAGGTTTCCACCGCGGCGCCGCTGTCTGCGGAGCGGGAGGCGCCGAACACATCGCCGGCCTGTGGCGCTCGGCCGGTGGCCAAGAGCGAGAGAATCTCGACCTGAGTCAGCGGCGGTTCCGAACTCAGCTCCGTTTCGAGCCGTTCGAGGGTGCCCGAGAGCTGCAGGGTCACGTCGTGACCGGCGACGTCGGCGGTCGCCGCGAGATCGATCACCGGGTCGATCTGGTACAGACTGTTGAAGGTCAGGCGGCCGCGCTCCACCTCGTACTCCACGTCACCGTTGCGTAAGGTGCCGCCCCGCTCTACATCCACCAGGCCGGTGACCACCGGCTGCGCCGCCGTCCCCCGCAACACCAGATCGACATCGCCGCGCAGATCGGCGATGTTGTTGCGCACCCTGAGCGCCTCCGGGCCGTCGATGTTGATGGAGAGGAAGATCGACTCCAGAGTCTCGTCGGTCTCGGCCACCTGAATGCGGTCGCGCTGGAGCATCTGCTGGAGGAGCCGCGGCAGGCTCAACGGCACGTCCTCCAGATAGAAGGCGCGCCGCAGATTCACCGTGCCGGCGATCTCCGTGCCGACATTTTCCGTACCGCCGGTCGCCGGTCTCGCCGTCAAGGTAGCGTCGCCGCGCACCACGAAGCCCTCTGGGTAGCGCAGCGTCGAATCGCGCATCTGGGCCTGGAAACGGTAGTCGAGGCGGCCGGTCACCAGCTCGTCGAAGTCGAGCTGGCCCGCCGCCAGCACCTCACCGCCGCCCAGCACGGCGGTCAGCCGGTCGAGGGTGATCACCCCGGGGTCGAACAGCAGCCGCAGTTCGAGATCGTCGAGGGAGTGCGGGAAACCGGCCACCAGCAAGCGCCCGTCGCTGAGTTCACCGAGGCCGTTGAGGCGGGGAGCGGTCGCCGGACCGCGGGCCGTCGCCAGCAGATTGAGGGTGCCGTCCGCCCGCAGAGTCGGCAGCGCCAGCCGCAGCCAACGGGCCGAGAGGCTGCTCTGGAGCTTCAGATCGAGCTGCGGTTCAGCCTCGCTGCCTTCGCCCGATGGCGGCAAATCGACACTGCCGACGACGAACAGTTCACCCTCGCCCCCGGTCTCCTCGACAAAGAACGAATCGACCTGCAAGGAATTCCCGATCCAGCGCACGGCGACCGGCTCCACCGGCACCAACTCCCGCCCCTGGAAGTCCACCCGGAATCGATCGAGCTCCAGCCGCACCTCGAGTTCGCTGTCCGGCACCGAGCGCACCGTCACGTTTCCGCCGTAGGACCCGGTCATGGCCGGCAGATCGAGTCCGGCAAAGCGCAGGGTATCCGGCAACTGATCGGACGCCAGGTCGAAGCGCAGGTCGATGTCCTGTGGCTCCAGGCGCCCGCCACCTTCGAGTTCGAGCAGGCCGAGGGCGGAACCAGAGACATCGAGGCGTCCGCCGCGCCAGGTCAGATCGAAAGCCGACGACGCCAGGTCGCTCTGCCCCAGCCGAACGGCCTCGGACTGCATGGACACGACCAACTCCGGCCGTTCCACGGAGCCGTCCAAGGTCCCCGCCAAGGACACCCGACCGAGCAGGTCGCTACTGGCGGAAAGAGCATCGAGGGGAGCCTGCGACAGCGAGAGCTCCGGCGCCTCGAAGGACCCCTGGAGGGCACCGGTGGTGCGATCCCACCGTCCCGAGGCGGTGAGCTTCCCAGCCGGCGGCGACACGGAGAGGGCCTCTACGGAGAGCGCCTCGGCGCCCCAAGCGCCCTCGACGCGCGTCTCTCCGAGGGGAACGCCGGCCAGCCCGAGGGACGGCGAGGAGAGCACTCCATCGGCGCTCAACGCCTCCCAGGTGCCGCCGAGGCGGGCGGTGGCGTTGAGCCGGCCGACCGGCGCCGGCAGCCCCTTGATCCATTCCTCGAGCCCATCGACGAGCCAGTTTTCGGTGGCAATCTGGAGGTCGACGGGTCGATCTCCGGTGGGCAGAGCGCCAAAGGCGCGCAGGGCACCGCCGTCCGCCTCGCCGATGAGATCGATATCCAGGGTGCCGTCGCCTTGCGGCCCCAGTTCCAGCCCGAGGCTGCCGCGCAGCCGGTCGAGTCGCCGCAGGCGGGTGTCGAGTTCCCGCACATCGAGGCGCAGCACCATGTCGGAACGCTCTTCCTCGATCAAGATGCCGGCGTCGATGCGGCCGGAGCCAGCGCTCCAGGCCCACACCGCCTCCGGGTCCGACGACAGCAGGCGATACCACTCGCCGGCATCGGCGACCCGCGCCGACAACTGGAGGCGGCCGCTGCCCCGGCCCAGGTCGTAGATCACGTCGCCGGTGATCCGCGATGCGCCGAGATCGGTTTCCAACCGGCGGGCCTCCACCACTCCCCGGCGGATCGAGAAGTCACCGCCGCCGGTCAGGGCCAAACCGGCGGCCCGGGAGCCGGGGGAGAACTCGACGCTGCCGGCCCCATCACCGCCGACGGCGTCGGCCAGCGGGCTGCGGTAGCGCAGGGTGCCGGACATCTGCCCGGCGAGGCCGTCCACGTCCGCCTCGAACGCATCGAGAAACCGCCGCACATCGACGCCGCTGTAGCCGAGGTCGAGGGCCAGCGATTCGGCGTCCGAGCCGTCGAGGCCGGCCAGTGCCACCTCGCCGGTAATGGTGCCCCCGGCGAAGCCGGCGCGCAGGTTGCCGAACCGCCAGGCCGGCGCCTCGCCGAGGGCGGAGAAAGAAACATCTTGGAGAACGTAGGGTGGATAGATGAGGCGCGGCGAACTCACCTCGCCGGTCAGCCGCCAGCCGGCCGTATCGACGGCCAGGTCGCCCACCCATGTCACCGCACCGGAGAGCGGAACCTCCACATAGCCCAGCCGGTTCACCCAACCGGCATCGGCTTCCACCGACAGGTCGAGTTCCACCCCCCAGGTATCTTCTCCCCAGCTCACCCGCCCTTCGCCACCGGCGGAGAGGTCGGCACCGGTGAGTCGGAGACGGTCGATCTCCAGGCCGTCCGCGCCCAGGGTGCCGCGAGCGGTCAAGCCGGTTTCCACCAGCGGCGCCGAACCGGCCGGCCGATCCGGGATTCCGGGCAGCGCCAGGGTCCGTAGGCTTTGGGCCACCAGTCGAACGCCGTAGCGGCCCGCTGAATCGGCGCCGTCGAGGCGGCCGCGGACTTGCCGGGCGTCGAGGTCCAGAGGAAGGGACCCGTCGGCCAGGTGCACCCGGCTGTCGGCGAGAACCAGCCGGCCGATCCGCACTTCGACGGACGGCTCTCCGCCGCCGCCACCGAAGGTCGGCAGGTTGGTGCCTTCCTCGGCCAGATCGAGAAAGAGTTCCGCCCCGGTGACTTCGATGCGTTCGAGATCGAGCACCGACCGCCGCAACGGGCCGAGGCGGACGGCGACCACAACTTCGGCGATCCGCGCCACCGGCGGATCCCCGGGATCCGGGCCGGCGAGCACGACGTCGCGCGCCACCAGCGCCGGTGGAAAGAGGCCCACACCGAGGGTCCCAACGGAGACCGGCCGGTCGAGGGCGGTAGTGATACGGGTTTCGGCGAAGCTTCGAAGGCGTTCCTGGGTGAAATCCAAGCGCAGCGCCAGCAGCGCGCTGGCCAGCAGCACGACGAGGGCGGCGAGGGTGCACAGCAGCGGCCGCAACAGCCAGCGGCGAAAGGGCCCGAAACGCCGTCTCCGGCGATGCCGTGTCGCGGAGGGCGAGTCCTTCGAGTTCATGGAGCCGCGGGAGGGTTCTCGAGACCGCCCCACCGCAGCTTCCCCCGCAGGCTGTCATAGAACGAGCGCCCGGTGACCTTGACGAGCTGCACGGTTTCTTCGAGGCGCTCGACGGTCACCGTTCGACCGCCTTCCATCGGCACCCCTTGTTGCCCGTCGAGGGTGAGAAACACTTCTTCCCGGCGGGTTTCCAACATCACTCGGATGGAGCTCGACGCCGGCACCACCACCGGCCGGAGGGTGAGGGTGTGGGGGCAGATGGGAGTGATCACCACCACCGGTAGCTGCGGCACCATGATCGGACCGCCGGCGGACAGGTTGTAGGCGGTGGAGCCGGTGGGCGTGGAGACGATCACGCCGTCGGCGCGGAAGCGGGCCACCAGGTGGTCGTCCACCTCCACCGTCAATTCGATGATCCGTGCCTTCGCCGCCTTGGTGATGACCGCATCGTTGAGCACCCGGTAGGAAGTGTCCGGCGCGGAGTCCAAGCGCGCCTCCAAAAGAGAACGCTCCTCAATCTCGAAACGACCATCGAGCACTTCCACCAGCTTCGGGTAAAGCTCTCCCCGGGAGATCTCCGTCAAGAAGCCGAGGGTACCCAGATTGACGCCGAGTATAGGGGCGCCGACGAGCGAACGGGCGGTGGCGAGAAGGGTGCCGTCCCCTCCCAGAACCACCACCAGGTCGAGGTTCTCGGCTTCGTCGAAGGGCGGATTCGTGTCCGACGAGAAGACCACTTCGAGATCGCGACGCTCCAGCCAATCGGCCAGCTCGCGGGTCGCCTGGGCGGCCTCGCGGCTGCCGCGCTTGGCCACCAAGCCCACTCGCTGGAAAGCTCTAGTCCGATCGCTCAAGGTGCCCTCGCTCATCGTCTCTCCCGCAGTAGCGCGAAGCTCTCGCGGTTGCCGCCCATGCCGGGCAAGGTGGAATCGCTCGTCCCCAGCGCCTCCAGGCCCAAGGCCTCGAGGGCCTCGCGGGTCGCCCGGACGGCGCTTTCGCGGAGCGCATCGTCCCGCAGAATACCGCCCTTGCCCAAAGCCTCACGGCCGGCTTCGAACTGCGGCTTGATCAGGGTGAGCAAGAACCCTGCCGGATCGAGGTGGGGGAGGAGCGCCGGCACCACCTTCGCCAACCCGATGAAGGACACGTCGACAGTGATCAAGCGAACCGGCTCCGGCAGCGCATCGGCTGCCAGATAGCGGGCGTTGATCCGTTCCATCGCCACCACCCGCGGATTCCGCCGCAGGCGCTCGTCGAGTTGGCCGTGACCAACGTCCAGGGCGTAGACCCGCGCCGCCCCACGCTGCAGCAGGCAGTCCGTGAAACCGCCGGTGCAAGCCCCGACATCCAGGCACACCCAGCCGGTCGGGTCGATCTCGAAGCGGTCGAGGGCGGCAGCCAGCTTGCGGCCAGCGCGCGACACGAAGGGCTCTTCCGAACCCACCAACGCCAGCTCGGCCTGAGGGTCGATGGCGGTCCCCGGTTTGTCGATTCGGCGGCCAGCCACCCGCACGGCGCCGGCCAGGATTGCACGGCGCGCCTGTTCCCGGCTGGGGAAGAGGCCCCGATCCGTCAGCAACCGGTCCAGGCGCCTGCGGCTCCCTTGCCCATCGCTCAAGGATCCACCGCTCCTTCGTCCACCACGAAGGGCAGCGCCAGCAGGAACAGCACCAGCCGCTGCACCTCGGTGTCGGTCCAGTTGTTTTCGAACAGACCCGCAAGGTTGAAAGCGATCAAAGCCAGGAACACCCCGAAGTGCAGATCCGCCGTCGATCCTCGCCGCCGGTAACCGCGCCAGGCGAAGCGCAGGGCGAAGAGCATCAGCGCGAGATAGGCCGCCAGCGCCGGCAGGCCGCGCTCTGCCGCCAATTGCAGGAAGCTGTTGTGTAGATGAGGCACCCAGTAGCGCGGAGCCGTCGGCGTGCGGTAGATGGCGTAGCGCACCTTCACCTGATCCGGCCCGATACCGAAGAGGGGCCGCTCGGCCACCATCCGCAGGCCCGCCTCGGCCATGCACAGCCGGTCGTAATTGGAGGGGTCCTGCAGGTCGGTGATGGAGGTCACCCGGTGGAGCACCGGCAAGGGCAGAAGGAGTACCGCGAGGACCGCGGCGGGCAGGTACGCCAGCAGCCAGCGCGGCGAGCCGAGAGCGAGTACCAGGGTGACGGTCACCGCCAGCGCCAGCCAGGCGCTGCGCGTCAAGCTGGCGACGATCGCGCCGGTGATCAGCACCAGCGCCAGACCATGCACCCACCACCAGAGAGCGCTCTTGGCCGAGCGGCGTGCGCTGCGCGCCAAGGCCAACCGAGCGATCAGCAAAAGGTCGCAAACCAGCAGGAAATGAGAGAAGGTCATCCAGTGGGAAAACGGTCCGCGGATGCGCCGATCCAGGCCACCGAAGCCCGCCAGCACCTGCGCCAAACCCCACAAAGCGACCAGCGTCGCCACCACCAGCAGGGCATGGACCAGCAAGCGGCCGGCACGCTCGCCGCGCACCAAGACCAACCCGAGAACGAGAGTCGCCAGGGTGAACAGTTCGCTGGCCGAGCGCAGGCTGTCCGCCGGGTCCGTCGAACAGGCGATGGAGGCCAGCAGCCACAGGGCGTAGACACCGACGATCACCAGCAGAGGCCGAGTCGCCGGCGGCCAACGGGCTCGAAACACCCGGCGCGGCGCGGCCAGCACGGCCAAGCCCGCCAGAACATTGGAGATGGCGATGCCCGGCAGGGCAACGAGGTGTCCAGCGTAGAACCAGAAGGCCGGAGGACGCCGACCGGAGGAGAGCGAATCTAGAGTATCCGCGCGTTCGGAAACCGACTCATCAGCGGGCGCGGATCGGACCATGAAGGAAGGGCTATCCGGTGCGGATCTGCGGGGGAAAAGTGCGGCCTTCGACCGGGCCGAACGGTGGCGCCGGAATCAGCCGTCCAGGACCGACGCCGGCAGCGCTTCGTCGATCAACATGATGGGAATGTCCGAGACGATGGGATAGACCAGTTCGGACTCCTTCGCCAGCAATCCCTCCTCCACCTTCGGCTCTTCGTCCCGGAAGTGCGAGCGATACTTCTCCACCAGCTCGTCGCGCACCCCTTGGGGCAGGTTCACGACTTCCAGTTCGCCCTTCGATTTGGGGCAGACCAAGATTTCCAAGAGCTCCGGATCGACCGACATAGGCTTAGCCTCCAGCGGCAAAGGTTAGCACAGAGACGGGATCTTTCAGGCTTCCCCGAGCGCAGCTCCGGAGTGATCTCCGCCGCCCTAACGCCGGGTGCTGAAAAACTTGTCAACACCCGGCTCCGAGCCCAGGGGGCGAGGCGGCGCCGGCGGCGCCGAGGACGGGGTGAGCCCGAAAAATCTGTACTTTTCGGGCGAGAGGCGGACCGCGGGCGGGCGCCTAGCCCCCTCAAGAAGAATCTAGCAGGGCAGCTGAAATCATAGGGCGCAGCCTTTTTTCAGCTGCTCTGCTAGAAGCGGCGGTGGAATCCGAGCACTAGGCTCTCGCTACCGGGATTGAGGTCGTACAGGATGCCGTTCGACAGATGGTAGAGATTGAGGCTCAAGCGGGTACGGTCGGCGACCTCAAAGGAGATCTCCAAACTGGACCGAAACTCCACCGGCCCCCCCAGGTTCTTACCCTCGCCGGCGGAGTAGATCCCGGTGCCGAGGGAAGGAGTAACGCGCCATCGGTCATTGAGGTGCCAGTCGTATCGAAAGCCACTCCACAGGTAGTAGCCGCCGTCGTCGTTGACCATCCCGCCCAGAGTGAATCCGAGGGGCAGCGAGCGCTGACCCAGGGGTAGCTCGAAGGAGCCGAAGCGGAGCTCGATCCCCGCCTCCGCCACTTCCTCGACACCGACATCGAAGGCTCCGGCGGTCACAATCCACTCCACCGGCGGGCGCTCTTCGACCGGATCCTCGGCGAGAGCCGGGAAGGCAGCGCCCAGAGCGAGGCCGGCGAACACTAGGAAATAGCGGAGCATAGAAGGAGAGACCGTCGGGGAGCTAGTCTGAATTTCTCACCGGCGAGCGTAGCGAGGGGCCGTAGGTCGCTGGAGATGCAAGGCATCCGCGGGTTCTGCGCCGAAAGCGTACTTTCAGTACGTCGAGAGGCAGGTTCCGTGGACAACGCAGCAGATTCACTGGCATACGGCCTCGCAGTAGGTTGCCGGTGAGAAAGGCAGGCTAGTCTTCCGGCAGCAACAAACGCTCGACGGAGCGCGCCCGGCCGGTGGCCTCGTCGACGTCCACCACCGCCCCGGCCAGACGAACGTCGCGCTTGGCGACTTCGAAGGGAACGTGAGTCTTTTTGAGGAAGCGCTCGACCACCTTGTCCTGGCGCATGCCGATCACCGATTCGTAGGGCCCGGTCATGCCGACGTCGGTGATGAAGGCGGTGCCCTCCGGCAACACTCGCTCGTCACCCGTCGGCACGTGGGTGTGGGTTCCGAAGACAGCGCTCACCCGGCCGTCGAGATAGAACCCCATGGCCTGTTTCTCGCTGGTCGCTTCAGCGTGAAAATCCACCAGAATCACCTTGACCGCCGGCTCCAGTCCGGTAAGCAGGCGATCGGCGGCGTTGAACGGCGAGTCGAGGGTGCCCATCAGAGCCTGGCCTTCGAGATTGATCGTCGCTACCGGCACGCCGCCAGCGGTCTGTCCCACGAACACTCCGGATCCGGGGTTGCCGGGCGGGTAGTTGGCCGGCCGCAACAGCCGCGGTTCGCGCTCCAGCAGCCCGCGAACTTCCTTCTTGTCCCACACATGGTTGCCGGTGGTAAAGCAGTCGATCGGCAGCTCTGTGAACTCCGCGAAAATCTTCTCCGTCACGCCGAATCCGCCGGCGGAATTCTCGATGTTGACGACGGTGTAGTCGATCCGGTGCCGGTCGATCAGTCGGGCGACCATCTGAGCGAGCACCCGGCGCCCGGGCTTGCCCATCACGTCCCCGATAAACAGCAGCTTCATCGGGCGTACTCGATGGCCCGCGTTTCGCGGATGACGGTGATCTTGATCTGCCCCGGGTAGGTGAGCTCCGCCTCCACCTTGCGGGCGATGTCCTTGGACAGCCAGATCGCCTGCTCGTCGGCGATCTTGTCGCAGTCCACGATGATGCGGATCTCGCGCCCGGCCTGGATGGCATAGGTCTTCTGCACTCCTTTGAAGCCGGCGGCAATCTCTTCCAGCTTTTCCAGCCGCTTGACGTAGGTTTCGAGGATCTCCCGCCGGGCGCCGGGCCGCGCCGCCGACAGGGCGTCCGAGGCGGTGACCAGCACCGCCTCGACGGTCTCCGGCTCGTAGTCCCCGTGGTGACAGGCCATGGCGTGGATCACCGCTTCCGACTCGCCATACTTCCGCAACAGATCGATGCCGAGTTCCAGGTGGGAGCCGTCCATCTCGCGGTCGATCGCCTTGCCGATGTCGTGCATCAAGCCGGCGCGCTTGGCGACGTGAACATTGGCCTTCAGCTCCGCCGCCATGGTGCCGGCGAGGAAGGACACTTCCTTGCTGTGCTTCAACACGTTCTGACCATAAGAGGTGCGGTACCGCAGGCGGCCGAGGAGCTTGACCAACTCCGGGTGGACATTGGCCAGGTTGAGTTCCAACACCGCCGCCTCGCCCTCTTGCCGCACCAGCTCTTCGAACTCCGCCTTGACCCGCTCCACCACCTCCTCGATGCGCGCCGGGTGGATGCGGCCATCGGCGATCAGCCGCTGGAGGGAGACGCGGGCGACCTCTCGACGGTAAGGATCGAAGCCCGAAAGGATCACCGCTTCGGGGGTATCGTCGACGATCAGGTCCACCCCCGTCGCCATTTCCAGGGCGCGGATGTTGCGCCCCTCGCGGCCGATGATGCGGCCCTTCATCTCGTCCGACGGCAGCACCACCACCGACACGGTGGTCTCCGACACATAATCCGAGGCTGACCGCTGGACGGCCATGCCGATGATCCGCTGCGCCTCCCGGTGAGCCTTTTCCCGCGCCTCGTCCTCGATCCGCTTCACCAGGTGGGCGGCATCGATGCGCGCCTGGTCCTCCATCAGACGCAGCAGCTCCTCCTTGCCCTGCTGCGCCGTCAGGCCGGCGATCTGTTCGAGCTTGTTGCGCTCTTCTTCGAGCAGGGTGGCGAGTTCCGACTCCTGCGCCTCGATCTTGGCCTCACGGTTCTCGATAGCGCGTTCGCGGACCTTCGTATCCTTCTCCAGCCGGCCGACGTCGCGGGACCGCTGGTCGAGATCGTCCTGCTGCTGATTGAGCCGCCGCTCCAGCTTCTCCAACTCGAGACGGTCCTTGCGGGCGGCCTTCTCGAACTCACCGCGCGCCTGCAGGAGTTTCTCCTTGGCCAGGATCTCCGTCTCGCGCAGCCGCGCCTCGCTCTGCCGCTCGGCGTCGGCGACGATCTTTTCGGACCGCTCGCGCGCTTCGGCCAAAATCCGCCGGCCGGTGCGTCGCTGAAGCCACCACCCAAGGGCGAGCGCCAGCCCGAAGGCCACCACCACCAGCAGAGCGGTAATCCAGATGATGTTTTCCACGTCGTCCCCCAGTTTTGAACTAGGAGGCGCGGGCAGATCGGAGGGTCGCCGAAACCCCTAGGGTTCGAGCGAAAAGAAAGGGCATCCCCCGCGAAGCCGTGGGGCTGCCGCGTTTAGAACCTGAAACGCGCCAGGTGGGTGTCCGCTCTACGAGCCATTAGCTCCCTGCCAAAGCAGGGCTTGCACAAGCCCGCAGGATAAAAGACTCCCGAAGTATTGGTGTTGGTTCTACAGTTGCTTGACCCATCACCAACTACACAGGGGATGCAAAACAAATCCCAAAATTTCTTCAAGGGCGGCTCTCGCTTTCGTCATTTTCGAGCACTGCGGTCAATTCACCCGCAAGAGCCGTCACCTTGTCTCTGATCTCGACCCGTTCCCCTTCCTCATCCCGCTGACGACGAACGAGCTCATCGGCAATATTGAGAGCCGCGAGGATGGCGATCTTGCCGCGATCCATAGTCCGTACCCGCTCGGCGATTTCTCGCATCCGGCGGTCAACCAGTTCGGCCAACTCCTCGACGTGTTCGCGGTCGTCACGGCCACGGACGCTATAAACGGAGCCGAAAATCTCCACCTCGGTGGTCGATGTCGGCTTCGTCTGCTCAGCGTTCATGGTTTTCAAATCCCCGACAAATAGCCTACTTACAGGGACTTGCGAGACTATAGCACAACCCGCAAGGGCTACCGTCGGGCGAAAACGAGGTCGCGAAGCCGGCCATCGACCGCCACCTAAACATCACAGGCCCGGGAGATCTCCCGGGCCTGTCGAGACCGCTCACATCCGCGGTCTTTCCTCAAACGGTCAGCACCCTACTCCGAGCCCGGAGGGCGAGGCGGCGACTGGTCGCCGAGGACGGGGTGAAGCCGAAAAGGCCTGCCTTTTCGGCTGAGGGGCGGACCGCGGGCGGGCGCCCAGCCCCCTAACAAGAAACAGCTAGCAGCACCGCTGAAATCATGCGCGAAGCGCTTTTCAGCGGTCTGCTAGCAGGGCTTCCAGACCCTCGGCCAGGGATTCCACCCGGCTCCGGATCTCCGATCGCTCCTGCTCCCACTCGGCGCTTTCGTCTTGCCCTTCGAGTTCGGCGACGCGAGCCGCCAGTCTCTCGTTCTCGTCGCCCAGCTCGCGAATGCGGTCCGCCGCCGCGTGGACCTTCTCTTCCAGGGTCTCCAGCCAGGCCATGTCGCCACCGCTCATCGGTGAGCTATTCCTCTTCGTCCGATGCGGCGACCCCGGTCTCTTCTCCGAGGGCCTGCTTGGCGAGTTCGACGATCTGGGCGAAGGCGGCGGCATCGACGATCGCGATCTCCGCCAAGACCTTGCGATCCAGCTCCGCCCCGGCGGCCTTCAGGCCGGCGATCAAGCGGCTGTAGGACAGGCCGTGCTCGCGCGACGCGGCGTTGATGCGAACGATCCACAGGCTGCGCATCTGGCGCTTGCGCTGGCGGCGATCGCGGTAGGCATAGGCCAGCGAGCGGTCCACCGCCTGCTTGGCAATGCGGTGGTTCTTGCTCTTGGCGCCATAGTAGCCCTTGGCGAGCTTGAGAATCTTCTGACGACGATTTTTACGGGTATTCCCGCGCTTGACACGCGACATCCAGAACCTCGTTTCCGCTCCCGGGGAGGGAGCTGTCAGGCCACGGCGAAAAGTCTACGCCGGGCTCCGGCCCCACTGGACAGGTTCGTTCCAGCAGCAGCCGGTGATTTCATTCGGCCGGCACGCGTTTCGTGCGCCGGGCCGGCTTCGAACTACCTCAACAATGAAGCATCTCTTTGACGGACTTGGCGAAAGCCGGCGATACCTCGGTATCCTTCCGCAGCTTCCGCTTCCGCTTGGCGGACTTCTTGGTGAGGATGTGGCTCTTCATCGAATGGCGCCGACGGACCTTGCCGGTCCCGGTGGTCTTGAAGCGCTTGGCGGCACCGCGATGGGTCTTCTGCTTGGGCACGGTCTCAACTCCTCTCAACTTCTCGATCGGCCTCACGCGAACCGCGGGGCCAGCGAGCCGGTGGTAGGCGCTAGCGGACTCGAACCGCTGACCTCTACCGTGTGAAGGTAGCGCTCTAACCAGCTGAGCTAAGCGCCTGTTCCGACTCTCTACTCACGGGGAAATGGTAGGCCCGAGCGGACTCGAACCGCTGACCTCTACGATGTCAACGTAGCGCTCTAACCAGCTGAGCTACGGGCCTATATTCACCTCCCACGCGCCGCGCCGGGGCGCGGCGTCGAAGATCGTGGAGGGTAGCAGAGTAAAAACCCCAGTGTCAACAATAGGAAAGCCCACATGTCAGGGGTTGAAACGGCGCGCATTTCACGCCCTCGAGGGACGGTGCCGCAGAAGGTTCCGCGGGCCAAGCTGCGGTGCGCAGTCTTCGCCGCCGGGGGAGTGGTAGAGTTTCCGATGACGCCTCATGGACGAACCCCCACCCGCCCTAGAAGCCGGTCTTCGATCAAGCCGCCGCCGAGCGGATTCGTGTAGAACCGTCGTGGCCCCCGGCCTGCAGGCGGAGTCCCGCCGATGATGCCCTTGACGGCGGCCGCCGAGCCCGGCATGCACCCCTGGCTCGGCCTGCTCCTCGGCTTTTTCTTGGTGCTGCTCAACGGCTTCTTCGTGGCCGCTGAGTTTGCCCTGGTCAAGGTTCGCCCGACCCAGATCGACCCGCACGTCGCCGCAGGCTCACTGCGCGGCAGGATCGCCCGCTACATGGTGACCCATCTGGACGCCTACCTGTCCGCCACCCAGCTCGGCATCACCCTCTCCAGCCTGGCCTTGGGCTGGATCGGCGAGCCGGCCTTCGCCTGGCTGATCGATCCGCTGGTGGCGAAGATTCCCGGCCTCGGACCGGAAGCCACCCACACCATCGCTTTCGTTCTCGCCTTCGGGGTGATCACCATCCTCCACATCGTGCTCGGCGAGCTGGCGCCGAAATCCTTGGCAATCCGCAAAGCGGAGGGCACCACCCTCAATACCGCTCTGCCGCTGTTCTGGTTCTTCCGCCTCACCTATCCGGCGATCTGGCTGCTGAACCTGTGCGCCAATGCCTTGCTCAAGATCTTTGGGGTGGAGCCGGTGACGGAAGGCGAACTGGGCCACGACGAAGAGGAGTTGCGGCGCATGCTGGCGGCCACCGACGACCGGCTGACGGAGCAGAAGCGCACCATCCTCGACAACGTCTTCGAACTCAGCCATCGCATTGCCCGGCAGGTGATGGTGCCGCGCGCCGATGTCGTGTATCTGTCGAGCGAGAGCACCGTCGAAGAGAACCTGGAGGTGGCCCGCAAAAGCGGACACACCCGCTTCCCGTTCTGTCAAGGCGACCTGGACCACGTGACCGGACTGATCCACATCAAGGATCTCTTCCGGGCGCCCCAGCCGCTCACCGACCTGTCGAAAATGGCGCGCGAGATTCCCCTGATGCCGGAGACTTTGACCCTCGACCGCATGCTGCGCCGGATGCGCCGCGAAAAGATGCACATGGCGGCGGTGCTCGACGAGTACGGCGGGGTGAGCGGCATCGTCACCTTCGAGAACGTGATCGAGGAGATCGTCGGCCAGATTCAGGACGAGTTCGACGCCGAAATTCCAGAACTGGTCGCCGAGGGTCCGGGGCGCTACCTAGTCGCCGGCAGCATTTTGGTCGAAGAGTTGGAGAAGGCCCTCGGCATCGAGCTTTCGGACCGCGACGAAGACACCATCGCCGGTGTCATCTTGTCGGAAATCGGCCGGCGTTCGGAACCTGGAGACCGGGTAGAGCTGGGCGAAGTCCAATTCGAAGTGCTCGAAACGGAGCTGAATCGCATCTTGAGCCTACGGCTGACGGTCCCCGTACCGGAGCCGGAGTCAGCTCCCGATTCAGTTTCCTAGCCCGCCTCCCCCGTCAAATGGTCTGCCTACGCATGAAATCACGCAGAACACATACTCCTATACTTAGTATTAGAATACTTTATTTTATTTGGACTTATATATATAGTCATTCCGGTTATTCCAACAGCCGGCTGTCGAGGTAGCCACCTCTCGCTTTTTCGGTCTCTGAACCGAAGAGCGAAATGGGTCGGGGTCCATCGTTCGAACCGCGACCCTTCAGTTCTATTGCGTCCGCCCTCGGCGACGCCCGGAGTCATCCAGATCGTCGAGCGAGGCGCCCTAATGCAAGGAGTCTTGTATGAGAACCTCTCACCGGTTGTTCACCGCTCTTCTCATTTCCCTCGCCCTCCTCGCCGCACCGGCTTTTGCCGCCGTCATCGAGTCCGGCCCAGATCTTTGGGAAACCAAAGCGGATGGTGCGACCCGAGCCGACTTTG
>JBCCEF010000034.1 GCA_039030395.1 Acidobacteriota bacterium | reverse complement strand
GATGGTGATGCCCGGCGACAGCGTGAACCTGGACGTGACGCTGATCGCTCCGATCGCGATGGAGAAGGGCGTGCGCTTCGCCATCCGCGAAGGCGGCCGCACCGTCGGAGCCGGAACCGTCACCGAGATCGTCGAATAGGGCGACGGGCTTATCCGGCCGACGGCTCGGTCGGGTGAAACGAGTTCGGGGAATCGAGGAAGATCATGGATAACGAAAAAATCCGCATTCGCCTGAAGGCTTACGACTATCGGATCTTGGACACCTCCACGTATGAAATCGTGGATACGGCGCGGAGGACCGGCGCCCGGGTGGTCGGACCGATTCCCCTGCCCACGCACATCGCGCGGTACACCGTGAACCGCTCGCCGCACGTCGACAAGAAGTCGCGGGAGCAGTTCGAGATCCGCACCCACAAGCGACTGCTCGACATCTTCGAGCCGACGAGTCAGACCGTCGACGCGCTGATGAAGCTCGAGCTGCCGGCCGGTGTGGATGTCGAAATCAAAGCCTTCGACCGCTAGAGGTGGGGACGATGCAAGGACTCTTGGGCAAGAAGCTGGGCATGACCCAGATCTACATGGAAGACGGACGCGCCGTACCGGTGACCGTCGTCAAGGCCGGGCCCTGTCAGGTGGTCCAGGTCAAGACCGAGGAGCGCGACGAATACGCCGCGGTGCAGGTCGGCCTGGTCGAGGACGACACCCCGAACAGGGTCAACCAACCGCGTGCCGGGCACTTCAAGAAGGCCGGAGTGGATCCGCTCCGCCACCTGATGGAGTTTCCCATCGGCAGCGACGACGAGCCCGCCGCCGGCGACGAGATCAAGGCCTCGATCTTCGAGGAAGGCGACTTCGTCGACGTGATGGGCACTAGCAAGGGCAAGGGCTTTCAAGGCGTCATGAAGCGCCACGGCTTCGGCGGCGGCCGGGCGACCCACGGTTCGATGTTCCATCGCGCTCCGGGCTCCGTCGGCCAGTCGGCTTCGCCGTCGCGCGTCTTCCCGGGGGTGCGTCTGCCGGGGCAGATGGGCGCCGCGCGGGTGACCACCAAGAATCTGAAGGTGGTCAAGGTCGACGAAGAGCGCAATCTGATCTATCTCAAGGGCGCCGTTCCGGGGTCGCGGGGCGGCTATCTGGCGATCCAGCGAGCGAAGCGCGGCTGAGGCGGAAGGAAATCGAGATGAAAATTTCAGTCAAGAGCCTCGACAATAAGGACCTGCGGGAGATCGATCTCCCGGAAGCGGTCTTCGGGTACCCCTATAAGGAGCACCTGATCCACGAGGCGGTCACCGCGGTACAGGCGGCTGCCCGCCGCGGCACCCACAAGGTCAAGTCCCGGTCCGAGGTTTCCGGTTCCGGTCGCAAGCTGTGGCGTCAGAAGGGTACCGGCCGCGCCCGGGTGGGCGATATCCGCAACCCGAAGTGGCGCAAGGGCGGCATCGTTCACGGCCCGCAGGTGCGCAGCCACGAAAAAGGACTGACGCCGCGCGAGAAGCGCAACGCGCTGAAATCGGTGCTGTCGCGCAAGCTGGCCGACGAGCAGATCACGGTGCTCGACTCCTTCGAGCTGTCGAGCCATCGCACCCAGGAGCTCGCCGCGCAGTTGGGCGGTCTCGGGGTGGAGGGCAAGGCGCTGTTGGTCGACTCGCGAGACAACGTCAACCTCGATCGCGCGGCCCGCAACAACCCGGCGTTGAAGACGGTCGATGCACTGGCGGTCAACGTGTACGACGTCGTCGGCCGGCCGCATCTGCTGCTCAGCGAAGGGGCCCTGAACCGGCTGGTGGAGGTGCTTTCGAAATGAGAGTTCAAGACGTCATTCGCCGGCCGCTGATCACCGAGAAGTCCACGGAGTTGCGCGAAGACCGCAACATCGTCGCCTTCGAGGTCGACAGGAGCGCCAACAAGATCGAGGTCAAGAAGGCCGTAGAAGCCCAGTTCGGAGTGCGGGTGGCGGAAGTCCGCATGGCCAATATGCATGGCAAGCTGCGCCGCCAAGGCCGCTATTTCGGCCGGCGTCCGGATTGGAAGAAGGCCTACGTTCGGTTGGTCGATGGTGAGAAGTCGATCGAGTTCTTCGAGGGGGTCTAGACCATGGCGATCAAACAGAGAAAGCCGACCAATCCGGCCAGCCGTTTCCAGACCTATCCGGCCTTCGACGAGATCACCGAGACGCGGCCGCACAAGCCGCTGACCAAGGGCAAGAAGCGCTCCGGCGGGCGGAACAACTCCGGTCAGCAGACCATCTGGTTCCGCGGCGGCGGCCACAAGCAGCGCTACCGCCAGATCGACTTCAAGCGCAACAAGCACGACGTGCCGGCGAAGGTGGCGACGATCGAATACGATCCCAACCGCTCTGCCCGCATCGCGCTGCTGCACTACGCCGACGGCGACAAGCGCTACATGCTGTACGTCAAGGGCCTGGAGGTGGGCGATACGGTGATGGCCGGTGAGGCCGCGGAGATCAACCCCGGCAACTGCCTGCCGCTCGCCAAGATTCCCCTGGGCACCATCATCCACAACGTGGAATTGCGTCCCGGCAAGGGCGGCCAGCTGGTGCGCAGTGCCGGCGCCGGCGCTCAGTTGATGGCGAAGGAAGGTGCCTATGCTCAGGTCAAGCTGCCCTCCGGCGAGGTCCGCAAGGTGCTGATGACCTGCTATGCCACCATCGGCCAGGTGGGCAATCTCGAGCATGAGAACGTGTCCTTGGGCAAGGCCGGCCGTAACCGCTGGCGCGGTCGTCGGCCGCACAACCGTGGCGTGGTGATGAACCCCGTAGACCATCCGATGGGCGGTGGTGAAGGGCGCTCCTCCGGCGGCCGTCACCCCTGTACGCCGTGGGGTGTGCCCACCAAGGGATACAAGACGCGTAACAACAAGCGCACCGACGGCATGATCGTGCGGCGCCGCAAGAAGAAGTAGCGGGAGGAGACGAAAATGTCGCGTTCACTAAAGAAGGGCTACTTCATCGACGATCACCTCGTCGCCAAGGTAGACAGGATGAACGAGTCGGGGCAGAAGCGGGTGATCAAGACCTGGTCCCGACGTTCGACGGTGATTCCGGACATGGTGGGCCACACGATCGCGGTCCACAACGGGGCGAAGTTCATCCCGGTGTATGTCAGCGAGAACATGGTCGGCCACAAGCTTGGGGAGTTCGCCATGACGCGGACCTTCCGCAGCCACGCCGGCGGCAGGAAGAACGAGCGGGGAGCCCGCGCCCGCTAGGGCGTGTCGGGTTCCGGAAGCTCAGGAGGCTTCGACGATGGAAGTGACAGCGCGGCTCCGTTTTCATCAGGCATCGCCCCAGAAAGTACGGCTGGTGGCGGACTTGATCCGCGGCAAAGAGGTGGATGAGGCGGCTTCCATCTTGAAGCTGACCCAAAAGGCGGCAGCTCGGCCGATCGAGAAACTGCTCAAGTCGGCGGTAGCCAATGCCGAGAACCGCGACGAGCAGGCCGATATCGATCGCCTGTACGTCAAGGAAATCCATGTGGACGGCGGTCCGACCCTGAAGCGGTTGCGGCCGCAACCGATGGGACGCGCTTTCCGCATTTTGAAGCGGCAGAGCCACATCACGATCAAACTGGACAGCCGGTCCGGAGAAGGAGAGTAGTCGTGGGACAGAAGACACACCCTTACGGGTTCCGGCTGGTCTACAACAAGACCTGGCATTCGCGCTGGTACGCCGAGAGCAACTACGCGGACACCTTGCTGGAAGACGTCAAATTGCGGGAAGGCCTGAAGAAGCGTCTGGCTCATGCCGGCGTCAGCGAGATCGACATCGAGCGCGCCGCCGAGCGCATGCGGGTGACCATCTATACCTCGCGGCCGGGTATCATCATCGGCCGCAAGGGCGCCGAAGTGGACAAGCTGCGCGACGATCTGATCAAGCAACTCGGCCGGGAAGTGCACATCAACATTCAGGAAGTACAGCGGCCGGAGCTCGACGCGCAACTCGTCGCCCAGTCCATCGCCGGCCAGCTCACTCGCCGAGTGTCTTTCCGGCGGGCGATGCGCAAGGCCATGGAATCGGCCTTCCGGTTCGGAGCAAAGGGCGTCAAGATCATGGTTTCCGGCCGCCTCGGCGGCCACGAAATCGCCCGCACTGAGTGGTATCAGGAAGGCCGCTTGCCGCTCCACACGCTGAAGGCGGACATCGACTACGGCCTGGCCGAAGCGAACACCACCTACGGCCTCATCGGGGTCAAGGTGTGGGTCTACAAGGGTGACTTGCTGCGCGAGCGCCGCCGCCGGGCCACGGCCTGACGGGCGCCTGGAGAGATTGGAGACGTAAGCCATGTTGATGCCGAAGAAGGTCAAATATCGCAAGGAGCACCGCGGTCGCCGCACGGGCAACGCCAAGGGCGGGGACTACATCGCCTTCGGCGACTACGCCCTGCAGGCCCTCGAACCGGTGTGGATCACCGCCCGGCAGATCGAGTCCGCCCGTATCGCGATCACCCGCTCCATCAAGCGTGGCGGCAAGGTCTGGATCCGGATCTTTCCGGACAAGCCGGTCACCAAAAAGCCTCTGGAAACCCGTATGGGTAAGGGTAAGGGCGCGCCGGAGGAGTGGGTGGCGGTGGTCAAGCCGGGCCGTATCCTCTACGAACTGGAAGGGGTCGACGCCGAGACCGCCGCTCAGGCGATGCGGTTGGCTTCCTACAAGCTGCCGATCAAGACCCGTTTTGTGACGCGCAACGACGAGCTGAGGTGAGGTAGAACATGAAGGCTTCGGAACTGCGAGAGCAGCAGATTGATGAGCTCCTCGAGAAGGAGCGGGAGCTTGCGCAGCAGCTGTTCGTCCTGCGCCTGCACAAAGTGACCGGACAGCTCGAAAAGCCGTCCAAAGTGCGCGAGGCCAAGCGGGATCTGGCCCGGGTGCTGACGGTCCTGCGCGAAAAGCGCGCCCAGGGAGGGGCATGATGACGGAAGCAACGGAAACGACCACGCCGAAGGCGCGCGGACGGCAGCAATCGAAGGTGGGCATTGTGGTGAGCGACAAGATGGACAAGACCGTCACCGTCGCCGTCAACAAGACGACGATGCACCCGCTCTACCTGCGCTATATGAAGAGGACCACCCGGTTCGCCGCTCATGACGAGGCCAACGAGTGCCGCATCGGCGACCAGGTTTCGATTATCTCGACCCGGCCGCTGTCGAAGAGCAAGCGCTGGCGGGTCAAAGAAATTCTCAAGCGGGCCGAGTAGGGGAGTCCAGCCATGATCCAGATGGGAACGGTATTGGATGTCGCCGACAACTCGGGCGCCAAAAAGATCGCCTGCATTCACCTGCGCGGCGGCTCCTCCGGCCAGTACGGTCGGGTGGGCGACGTGATCACCGCCTCGGTCAAAGAGGCGTCGCCGGACGGCACCGTGAAGAAGGGTCAGGTGGTGCAGGCGGTGATCGTGCGCACCCGCAAGGAGCAGCGTCGGCGGGACGGAAGCTATATCCGCTTCGACAACAACTCGGCGGTGCTGGTCAACGAAGCCGGAGAACCGGTCGGTACCCGCGTGTTCGGCCCGGTGGCCCGGGAGCTACGGGAGAAGCGCTTCATGAAGATCGTTTCCCTCGCGCCGGAGGTGCTGTAATGAACAAACTGCATGTCAAGAAAGGCGACCAGGTGCTGGTCATCGCCGGCAAGGACCGCGGTGCCAAGGGCAAGGTCCTGCGGGTCCTGGCCGGAGAGCGCCGGGCGGTGGTCGAGCGGGTCAACCTGATCAAGCGGCACACGCGCCCCAATCCGCAGCAGGGGATCCAGGGCGGCGTGCTCGAACGCGAGGCGCCGATCCACGTTTCCAACCTGATGGTCATCTGCCCGGAAACGGGCAAGCCGACGCGCATCGGGCGCAAGCGCCTGGACGACGGCAACGGTGTCCGGGTGGCGAAGAAGAGCGGCGCGACGCTGCGTTGATGCGCGAGGCGCTGATTCGAGATTTGAGGCGAGAAGACGATGGCAGATAAGAAAAATACCGAGGCGGCGAACGGCTACACCCCCCGCCTGCGGACGAAATATTTCGAAGAGGTGGTGCCGAAGCTCCGCAAGGAGTTCGACATCGAGAACCCGATGGGCGTTCCGCGCCTGGTCAAGGTGAGCCTCAACATGGGCGTTGGCGAGGCGATCCAGAACATCAAGGTTCTGGACAACGCCGTTGCGGAACTGACGGCGATCGCCGGGCAGCTTCCGATGACCACCCGCGCCCACAAGTCGATTTCGAACTTCAAGCTGCGCGAGGGCATGCCGATCGGCGCCCGGGTCACCCTGCGGGGAACGCGCATGTGGGATTTTCTGGATCGCTTGATCTCGACCGCCCTGCCGCGGGTGCGTGACTTCAGGGGCATCCCGACGAAGAGCTTCGACGGTCGCGGCAACTACACCCTAGGTGTCCAGGATCACTTGATCTTTCCGGAGATCGACTACAACACCGTCGACAAGTCCCAGGGCTTGAACGTCACCATCGTGACGACGGCCGGCAACGACGAGCGCGCGCTGTTCATGCTGCGCGAGCTCGGTATGCCGTTCCGTCAGCCCCGCGCCGCCGCGGGCAGGTCGTAAGGAGATAAGGAATGGCTACCGCCGCGAAAGTCGCGAAGTCGCACAAGAAGCCGAAGTTTTCCACCCGCCACCGCAACCGCTGCCGGATTTGCGGGCGTCCCCGGGGCTACTACCGCAAGTTCGGCCTGTGCCGGATCCACCTGCGGGACCTGGCGCTCCACGGCTATCTGCCGGGCGTGATCAAGGCGAGCTGGTAAGGCTCGAGGAGCAGATCATGACGATGAGTGATCCGATCGCGGATCTTATGAGCCGCATTCGCAACGCTATCTTGAGCAAGCACGACCGCGTGGACGCGCCGCTCTCGAAGGTCAAGCTGGCGTTCGTCAAGGTCCTCAAGGACGAGGGCTACATCGAAGATTTCAAGGTGGTCGAAGAGAAGCCTCAGGGCGTCCTGCGCATCTACCTGCGCTACGACGACGAGGGCACTCCGGCGATTTCGCACCTGGCGCGGATCAGTAAGCCTGGCCGTCGGGTGTACCGCGGCGCCGACGAGGTGCCGCAGATCAAGAATGGTCTGGGCGTGGCGATCGTCTCCACCTCCCATGGACTGCTGTCCGATGAGCAGGCGCGAGCCCAGCGGGTGGGCGGCGAAGTCCTGTGCGAGATCTGGTAGAGGGGGATTGAAGAGATGTCTCGTATCGGAAGAATGCCGATTCCCGTACCCCAGGGCACCAAGGTGAATCTCGCCGAAGGCGTGTTCACCGCCGAGGGTCCCAAGGGCAAGGTTTCGCAGAGTGTTTTCGACGGTTTTTCCGTCGCCATCGAGGACGGCGAGGTCAGCGTCGGCCGGCCGAGCGACTCCGGCACCGACCGCTCCATGCACGGCCTGCTCCGGTCCCTCGTGTCGAACGCCGTCGAAGGCGTGTCGACGGGCTTCAAGAAGGAACTAGACATCGTCGGTGTCGGTTACCGGGCCGAGGTGAAGGGCCGCGAGGTACATCTCGCCTTGGGCTACTCGCATCCGGTGATCTACTCGATTCCCGAGGGAATCGACATCGAAATCGACAAGAATTTTCATATGACCGTGACCGGCGCCGACCGCCAGCAGGTCGGCCAGGTCGCCGCGGAATTGCGCAGTCTGCGCAAGCCGGACCCCTACAAGGGCAAGGGCATCAAGTATTCCGACGAGGTCATTCGTCGCAAGGTGGGTAAGGCCGGCGCTTAACAGCGCGTCCGGTTCGAGGAGAGTGTGATGAGCGACTATCAGGCGAAGCGAAACAAGCTCAAGCGGCACCGCCGCAACCGCTCGCATCAGCGGCTGCGCAATCGGGTGAACGGCACCACCGAGCGGCCCCGGCTCGCCGTGTTCAAGAGCCTGCGGCACATCTATGCGCAGGTGATCGACGATACGGCCGGCCGCACCCTGGCCTCTGCCAGCACCCTCGACGCCGATGTCCGCGGGCTGTTCGAAGGCGCCAGCGGCAACAAGGCGGCGGCCACCGCGGTGGGTACCACCATCGCCGAGCGAGCCAAGGCCCAGGGAGTCGAGACCGTGGTCTTCGACCGTGGCGGCTTCATCTATCACGGCAAGATCCAGGCGGTCGCCGACGCGGCGCGCGAAAAAGGACTGAAGTTCTAAGGAGAACAACGTGGCCAGGAACTTTGAGCGCGACAGCGAGTTTTTCGAGCAGGTAGTACACATCAACCGTGTCACCAAGGTGGTGAAGGGAGGGAAGAACTTCTCCTTTTCGGCGCTGGTGGTGATCGGTGACGGCAACGGCCGGGTCGGCTATGGCTCCGGCAAGGCGAAGGAAGTTCCTTCGGCGATCCGCAAGGGCATCGACGTCGCGAAGCGCAACATGATCCGCGTGCCGATGAAGGGCTCGACGATTCCCCACGAGGTGCTGGGAGTCTTCGGCGCCGGCCGGGTGCTGCTGAAGCCCGCCTCGGAAGGTACCGGGGTGATCGCCGGTGGTCCGGTGCGCGCCGTCCTCGAGACGGCGGGAATTCAGGACATTCTCACCAAGTCTCTGGGCACCACCAACCCGCACAACGTCATCAAGGCGACCTTTGCCGGCCTGCTCTCGCTGCGTACCGAGTCCCAGGTACGCCGCCTGCGCCGGCTGCCGAAGCGGCAGAAAGCGGCCGCCGGTGGGAAAGAGTCGACGGAGAAGAAGGCCGCGAGCGACGATCATGAAGCGAGCGTGGCCTGAGGCCCTTTGCGGACGCGAAAGTTCTAGGACGGGAGTTGAGAGATGGCGAGCAACGAAAAGCGGATCAAGATCCGTCAGGTGCGTAGCGCGATCGGGACCAAGCGTCCCCACCGCGAGGTATTGAAGAGCCTCGGGCTGCGGCACCCCCATCACGTGGTCGAGCGCGTCGATACCCCGGCGGTGCGGGGCATGGTGGCGAAAATCTCCTACATGGTTGAAGTGGTCGAGGAAGCATCATGAATCTGCACGATCTGTCCCCGGCGAAGGGGTCCAAGAAGAACAAGAAGCGCATCGGCCGGGGGCCTGGTTCGGGGCTCGGCAAAACCGCCGGCAAGGGCCACAAGGGACAGCGTTCCCGCAGTGGATTCTCCCGTCGTCTCGGTTTCGAGGGCGGCCAGATGCCGCTCGTCCGGCGCGTTCCGAAGCGCGGGTTTACCAATATCTTCCGGGTCGAGTACTCGGTGGTGAACCTGTCGTCCCTGGCGGATTTCCAGGGCGACGTGACGCCGGAGTCGCTGGTCGCCGCAGGCCTGGCGCGCAAGAATCGCCCGGTCAAGATCTTGGGCGATGGGGAGGTCGGCAAGGCTTTGAAGGTGACCGCCCACAAATTCAGCAAGAGCGCCCGCGAGAAGATCGAAGCGGCCGGCGGTAGCTGTGAGGAGCCGGGCTCGTGATCGAGAGCTTCCGCAATATTTTCAAGATCGAGGATCTGAGGAATCGGATCCTCTTCATGCTGGGCATGCTGGCGGTGTATCGCGTCGGCTGCTTCATCCCCACGCCCGGGGTGAACTCCGGTGCGTTGCTGGAGTTCATGGAGCAGAACCAGGGAACGATCTTCGGCTTCGTCAACACCTTCACCGGTGGCAGTCTGAGCCAGATGGCGATTTTCTCCTTGGGGATCATGCCGTACATTACGGCCTCCATCATCCTGCAGCTCTTGACGGTGGTCTGGCCGTATCTGGAGAAACTCTCCAAGGAAGGCGACCTCGGGCGGCGAAAGATCACCCAGTACACCCGCTACGGCACGGTGCTGATCTCGATCGTCCAGTCGACCGGTATCTCGTTGTTCCTAGAGTCCACCACGCTGCCTTCGGGCGCTCGCCTAGTGGAGTCGCCCGGTTGGGGTTTCCGGTTGATGACCATCATCACCCTGACGACCGGCTGTGCGGTGGTGATGTGGCTCGGTGAGCAGATCAGTGAACGAGGTATCGGCAACGGCATCTCTTTGATCATCTTCGCCGGCATCGTGGTGGGACTGATTCCGGCTATCATTCAGACCTTCCAGGCGGTGCAAAACGGTAGCCTGAACGCCATCGGCATGGTCATCCTGGTGATTTTCATGCTGGCGGTGGTGGCCTTTATCGTCTACATGGAAAAGGCTCAAAGACGCATCCCCGTGCAGTACGCCAAGCGGGTGGTGGGCCGCCGTGTGTACGGTGGTCAGAGCACCTACCTGCCGCTGCGGGTGAACACCGGCGGCGTGATTCCGGTGATCTTTGCCAGTTCGGTGGTGATGGTGCCGCAGACCATCGGCCAGTTCTTCCAGGAGCAGGAGTGGATCCAGCAGATCGCCAACGCCATCTCCTGGGGGCAGCCGCTGTACTACTTGCTGTACGTTGCGACAATCATCTTCTTCTGCTACTTCTACGTGTCGATCATCTTCAACCCGGCGGATCTGGCCGACAACATGCGCAAGTACGGCGGCTTCATCCCGGGCATCCGGCCGGGCAAACGGACGGCCGAGTACATCGACCGCATTTTGACCCGCATCACCCTGGTGGGCTCGCTCTACCTGGCGGTGGTGTCGGTACTGCCGGACTTCCTGTTGAACGGCTTCAAAGTGGCGGGGCTTCCGTGGATCGGCGCGACGCTCGATTCCTACGCGCCGACTTGGTTCACCGATGGCCTGGGCATTCAGTTTTACTTCGGCGGTACGTCGCTCCTGATCGTCGTCGGTGTGGCGATGGACACGGTGCAGCAGATCGAAAGTCAGCTCGTGATGCGCAACTACGAGGGCTTCATGAAGAAGGGCCGCGTGCGGGGCCGACGGTAGAATCATGCGCCTCGTTCTCCTCGGCCCGCCGAATTCCGGCAAGGGCACCCAGGCCGCGCAGTTGGCGGAGCACCTGGGGATCCCGGCGATCTCGACCGGCGACATGCTGCGTGAGGCAGTGGCCGAGGGCAGCGAGCTGGGCCGGCGGGTAGACAGCATCATGCAGTCTGGCCGGCTGGTGGACGATGAGACGATGGCGGCGGTGGTGCGCGAGCGCCTCGCCAAGGTGGATGCGGCGAAGGGATTCTTGCTCGACGGCTATCCGCGTACTCTGCCCCAGGTGGAGACCCTGGAGGGGTTGCTGGCGGACGCCGATCGGGAACTGGACGCGGCGGTACAGATCGTCGTCCCGAAGGAGATCCTGATCGAGCGGGCCTTGGCGCGGGGCCGCAAAGACGACAGCGCCGAGGTGATGGAAGAACGATTGAAGGTCTACGGGGAATTGACGGCGCCGCTGGTCGGTTACTACGGCGGGCGTTCGCTTCTCCGAACGGTCGACGGGGATCGCTCCATCGACCAGGTGTTTGCGAGCATCCTGGAGGCGATCGGCCGGTGAGCCGGTCGTCGACCACCCGGCGGGATGGACCGGCCGGGACGAGAGTGGACGAGGATTAGTTTGTCGAAAAAAGAAGAAGCGATCGAGGTCGAAGCGACCGTCGTCGAGCCCCTGCCGAACACCATGTTCAAGGTGGAACTCGAGAACGGCCACCAGGTGTTGGCGCACATCTCCGGAAAGATGCGCAAGCACTTCATCCGGATTTTGCCGGGGGACAAGGTGTTGGTAGAGCTGTCTCCCTACGACCTTAATCGCGGTCGGATCGTCTACCGCTTGAAGTAGACGGAACCCACGAGGTGGAACCATGAAGGTACGAGCGTCCGTCAAACCCATGTGCCCGAAGTGCACCGTCGTCCGCCGTAAGGGCGTCGTGCGGGTGATCTGCGAAAACCCGAAACACAAACAGCGTCAGGGGTAGAGGAAAGCCATGGCACGTATTGCAGGGGTGGATCTGCCCCAGAACAAACAGGTCTGGGTCGGATTGACGTACATCTACGGCATCGGTCGGACCCGGTCGCTGAAGATTCTCGAAAAGGCGAAGGTCGACGAAGCCACCAAGGTTCGGGACCTCACCGAAGACGAAGCGCGGCGCATTCGCGACGTGGTGACGGAAGAAGGGCGGGTCGAGGGTGACCTGCGCAAAATCGTCAGCCAGCACGTCAAGCGCTTGATGGAGATCGGCTGCTACCGCGGCGTCCGTCACCGCAAGGGTCTGCCCGTCCGTGGGCAGCGGACCAGCACCAACGCTCGCACCCGCAAGGGACCGCGGCGCGGCGCGGTCGCGGGCAAGAAGAAGGTCAAGAAGTAGGGACGAGGTAAGAAACTATGGCCAAAGCGGGAGCAAAGAAAGATCGCAAGAGCAGCAAGCGCAAGGAAAAGCGCTCGGTGCCTCACGGCGTCGCCCACATCCAGGCGACCTTCAACAACACGATCGTCTCGATCAGCGATCCGGAGGGCAATGTCCTCACCTGGTCGTCGGCCGGCAAGATGGGCTTCAAGGGTTCTCGCAAGGGGACTCCCTTCGCCGCCCAGATGGCCGCCCAGAACGCCGGCCATCAGGCCAAGGATCAGGGCGTGCGGACCGTCGACGTGATGGTCAAGGGACCCGGCGGCGGCCGGGAAGGCGCGGTGCGGGCTCTGCAGTCGGCGGGGCTCGACGTCAAGTCGATCAAGGACGTCACGCCGATTCCGCACAACGGCTGCCGGCCGCCCAAGCGTCGGAGAGTCTGATTTTTTCCCGACCTTTGCAGGGTGGCAAAGACTCGTTTGCACTCTGCGACCGAGCCCGAAGGGCGAGGCGGCAGCGAAGGTGCCGTGGACGGGGCGAGCCCGCAGTGTTTTTCGGGCGAGGGGGCTCCTAGCCCCCTCAAGAGAAATAGCTAGCAGGACTGCCGAAGAAATCCGCGAAGCGGTTTCAGCAGATCGCTGGCTCGCGTTGTTCCAAGATGAATTCTCCGTAGCCTCGGGGAGATAACGTTCGAAGGAGAACACCAGTGGCACGTTGCACGGGATCTGTTTGCCGGCTTTGCCGCCGCGAGAAAATGAAGCTCTTCTTGAAGGGCGATCGTTGTTTCAAAGACAAGTGCGCCATCGAGCGCCGGGGCTATCCGCCCGGGCAGCACGGTGGGCGTCGGGCTCGCCGTACCCTGGGCTATGGCCTACAGTTGCGGGAGAAGCAGAAGGTGAAGCGCATCTACGGCATTTTGGAGAGCCAGTTCCGTGGCTACTTCAAAGAGGCCGATCGCTTGCAGGGAATCACCGGTGAAAATCTGCTGGCGCTCCTCGAACGCCGCCTGGACAACGCCGTGTACAGCCTCGGCTTTGCGGCCTCCCGCGCCCAGGCGCGGCAGCTCGTGCGCCATGGCCACGTCTCCGTGGACGGCCAGAAGGTGACCATCCCTTCCTTCCAGGTTCGCCCGGACCAGGGGATCGTGGTGAAGGAAGCGAGCCGCAAGAACGACCTCATTCGAGCCAGCGTAGAAACGGCGCGCGGCCGTGGCGTGCCCGAGTGGTTGGAACTCGACGCCGAGGATTTCACTGGAAAAGTTCTGCGCCAGCCTACGCGCGAAGACATCAAGCTGCCGATTCAGGAGCAGCTGATCGTGGAGCTGTACAGCCGCTAATCGTCGGTCTGAGCAGCAGATCAACGGGACAAGGAGCAGTCATGCTTTGGAAAGGATTTCAGCGCCCCAAGCGCATTACGGCGGATCGCGACACGCTGACGCCGACCTATGGGCGGTTCATCGCCCAGCCCTTCGAGCGGGGTTTTGGAACGACCATCGGCAACGCCATGCGTCGCTGTCTGCTGTCGTCCATCGAGGGAGCGGCGGTCACCGCCGTCCACATCGAGGGCGTTCTGCACGAGTTTTCTTCGATTCCCGGCGTGGTGGAGGACGTGACGGACATCATCCTCAACCTGAAGCAGGTGCCCATTCGCCTGCACACCGACGAAGAGAAGATCTTGACCCTCGAAACCAGCGAAATGGGCGCCGTAACGGCCAAGCTGCTGGAGGGCGATCCGTCCGTCGAGGTGATGGACGGCGACGTCCACATCGCCACCCTCAATGAGGAAGGCACCCTCAAAATTCAGCTCATGGTGCGGTCCGGTCGCGGCTACATCAGCGCCGACCGCAACTTCGATGAAGGCCTGGGCATCGGTTGGATTCCGCTCGATTCCGCCCACAGTCCGGTGCGTCGCGTGAACTATCGCGTCGAGGCCGCCCGCCTGGGCCAGACCACCGACTACGAGCGCCTGATCCTCGAGGTCACCACGAACGGCACGGTGTCGCCGGAAGAGGCCGTTTCCCGCTCGGCGATGCTGCTGAAGGATCACCTCGGGATTTTCATCGATGCCGAGGAGAGCATCAAGAACGCCGCTACCGAGGCGCCGGATGAGGAGCTGGCCGGCATGGACGCCCTGCTGGCCCGCGCCATCGACGAGCTGGAGCTGTCGGTGCGCTCCGCCAACTCCTTGAAGAACGCCAACATTCACACTCTGCGCGATCTGGTCCGGAGGAGCGAGAAGGACATGCTCGAGACCAAGAACTTCGGCAAGAAGTCCCTCGAGGAGGTGCAGGGTGTCCTCGGCGGGCTCGGTCTGACCTTCGGGATGGACGTGCCGGAAGTGCCGGCCGGAGCCTAGGAGGTAAGCCCCTATGCGTCATGGAATGAAGAACCGCAAGCTGGGGCGGACGTCCGCCCACCGGCGCGCCATGTTCCGCAATCAGCTCCATTCGTTCATGGAGCATGAGCGCATCATCACCACCCTGCCCAAAGCCAAGGAGCTGCGGAGCATCGCCGAGCGCCTGGTCACCCGGGGCCGTCAGGACACGGTGCCGGCGCGGCGCTGGATGCGCACCTGGATCGACGATCGCTCGATGATCAAGAAGGTATTCGAGGAGATTTCGCCGCGCTTTTCCGATCGTCCCGGCGGCTATACCCGCATCATCAAGCTGGGGCCGCGCCAGGGCGACAACGCCGAAATGGCGGTGCTCGAGTTCATCGATTACGACGAGATCGCGGCGGGGCGGGAGCCGGCGGAGAGTTGATCGGCCGGCTGTCGCGATCTGTTGGAAGAAAACGGCGGACCTTTGGGTCCGCCGTTTTCGTTTTGGGAGGCCGGATGTCACCCTCAGGGCGGTTGGTCACAGAGATGCGCCGGCGAGCCGGCATCGGCAGTCCGTGGCTGTGGCTGGCGTTGATTTGTCTTGTCGGTTGCCAGCCCCCCGGCGTTGGCGAGTCGCCGACGGATCGACTCAACGTACTTCTGATCGTCGTGGATACCCTGGGGGCGGAGAGTGTCGGAGCCTTCGCCGGCGAGCGTGGGCCTTTTGAGGGAGACTCGCCGACGCCCCATCTCGACCGTTTGGCGGCAGAGTCGACGGTCTTCCGGCGGGCCTTCTCCACCGCCCCGTGGACTCAGCCGGCGGTCTCCTCCCTCCTCACCTCGCAGATGCCGTCGAGCCACGGAGTCGTGCGTTTGGGCAATGTTCTGGGCGAGGAGCACGAGACCCTGGCCGAAGCCCTTGCAAGGGGCGGCTACCGAACCGGTGCGGTGATCAGCCACAAGCTCGTCGGGGCTGAATTCGGTCACGACCAGGGCCTCGACCATCTCGACGAGACGCCGGTCGGTGGACACGGGGCGATTACCTCGCCGGAAGTCACGGTGCGAGCGCTCCAGTGGCTCGATGCCGAAGAGCGGCAGCGGGAAACTCCTTTCTTCCTGCTGGCGCACTACTTCGACCCGCACTACGTCTACCACCATCACGCGGATTTCGACCGAACCTCCGACTATCAGGGATCGTTGGAGCCGGCGCAGTACATCTGGGACCTGCGCGATAACGCCGCTGAACTCGACGCCGCAGACGCCGCCTTTCTCACCGGCCTCTATCGCGAGGAGGTCGCCTACACGGACCAGGCGGTCGGCGATCTCTTGGACGGTCTGGCGGAGCGCGGGCTCGACGCCCGAACCCTGGTCGTGGTGGTTTCCGATCACGGCGAAGAGATCCTGCGCCGTGGCTGGATCGGCCACACCCGCACCCTCTATGACGAACTGCTCTGGATTCCCTGGATCCTTCGTCTGCCCGGGGGCGTCGGCGCCGGCAGCTACGATGCGCCGGTCTCCCTGCTCGATGTCATGCCGACGATCTTGGATCTGGTCGGCCAGCCGATCCCGGAGACGGCCGAGGGGCGCTCGCTCGCTCCCTGGATCGAGCGTCGGGAGGATCTGCCGCCCCGTCCGGTGGTCGCCGAGGTCTCCTTCGACGATCGAGTGATCGCGCCGGACCGGGTGGGTCAGAAAACCGCCTTCAAGACCTCCGTGATCGATGGGGATCTCAAGGTCATCCACGACCTCCTGAGTGACTCATGGGAGATGTACGACCTCGCCTCGGATCCCCTGGAAACCGAGAACCTCGCCGGCGGAGGTCAGCCGGAAGAGCCCCGCCTGCGGCGCTTCTTGCTGCGTTGGGAGCAGGAGCGCGACGCCGGCGGCGGGGAAGCGGCTCGCACCTTGCGCCCCTCCGACGACATTCTCGACGAGCTGCGCTCCCTCGGGTACCTGCGGTAGCCCGGCGAGTCGCGTTCGGCTGCCCCGGGCCAGGGGGAATACTTCCCCCTCTCCCCACTTGAGTACAATCGTTATATTTAACTATTCAAATATAATGATTCTTGAGAGGGAATGTCCCCCCTCGCTTCTCCGAAAGGAGTCCGTCAATGAAGAACGTCACGTTCCCACGCCTGCGCATCGCCGCTGCGGTCCTGGTTGCCGGCGTGCTGTTCGCCGCCCCCGCACTCGCTTGCATGGGGCCGAACGGCTGTCGCTACAACTGCAACAATGGCGAAGATAGTCTCGCCACCCTCGTGACCTTCCCCGAGCCCGGCAAGGCTTTGATCACCTTCACGGGCTACGAGACGACGGACGTCGAACCGAACAACTCCTGCATTGTTGCCCTGCCACCGGTGGACGGCGTGCTGGCGGTGCGCACGGTAGTGAACCACGACAGCGGCACCGGGGAGCCCCTGGGTTGGGTCGACTTTGCGCCCTCCAAGGTGCCGGGGCGTGAGTTGGCTCGACTTGCCGAGGATCTCGACCTCGCGCCGGACGCCTCGCCCTGGCACGGTTTCTTGACCCGGGTGACGGCGGATATCGATGCCGGCGACCCCAATCACTTTGTCATCGAGGTGACTCTGGATCCGAATCGGTCGATCTTCGAGTTCTTGGACTCACTGCGCCGCGACGGCATCTGGGCTACCAGTTCGTCCGATGCCCTCGGCAATCCGACGCCCGATCACAACCATTTCGAGAGGATCTCCGAAATGGAGTTGATCGTTGTTTTCCCGTCGCCGTAGGTCTAGGGAACTCCCGATGGGAGCTGGACGGTTCGCCCGGCTCCCGTCGGTTGCCCTTTGCCCTCAGGAGTAGCTGACCGCCGGATAGAGCACCCACAGGGCCCAGCCGAGCACCCGCCGAAACACCGGATTGAATACCTGCCAGGCGACAATCAGACCGATGAAGGCAAAACCCGGCTGACTGGCGATGAAATCCCGATAGCGCCCGGCGAGATCCAAGGGCATGGCCAAGGTGATGACGGAGCTGCCGTCGAGCGGTGGTGCCGGGATCAGGTTGAAGACAAATAGCAAGAGGTTGAGGGTGAAGGCGATCGACAGCACCAGCGCCGCTCCCTCTGCCCAGCCGCCGGCCGCCGCTTCGGTGATGGAAGAAAAACCCACCTGGTCCGGTGCGGTGAAGGTTTCCAGGACCACGCCGATGCGGATGGCCAGTCCGGCGAGCACAGCCAGCAGCAGGTTGGCCGTCGGACCGGCGAGCGCCATCAGCGCCTCCCGGCGCGGATGACGCCGTGCCCACATCGGATCGTAGGGGGCGCTGGCCCAACCGATCATCCAGCCGGAAAGGGCGAAGAACAGGATCGGCACCACCACCGTGCCGAAGGGCGAGCGCTGGATGTGGGGAATAGGGTTGAGGGTCACTTGGCCACCCTGGTAGGCGGTGGGGTCTCCCATGCGCAATGCCGCCAGGGCGTGCGCTCCCTCATGGCACACCAGCGAGAAGAGAAACACAAGGTACCAGGCCAGGCCCAGTAGAATCGTCTCTTGCAGGAGTGGTCAGCCCTTCCTTCTCACGAGCTACGTTCGGCCGCTAGGCTTCCGACTCGTCCTTGATCTGATACTCCGAGATGAGCTTCTCCTGGAGCTGCTTGGGCAGTTCTTCGTAGTGCGAGAACTCCATGGTGAAGCTGGAACGGCCCTGGGTGATGGCGCGCAAAGCTTGGGCGTACTCGAGCACTTCGGACATCGGCGCCACCGCTTGAATCACCTGCGCGCCGTTCTTCGACTCCATTCCCTGCGGCCGGCCGCGGCGCTGCGAGAGATCGCCGATCACGTCGCCGGTGAACTCCTCGGTGGTGGTGATGTCCAGATGCATGAAGGGTTCGAGGATGGTGGCGCCGGCCTTCGCCATGGCGTCCTTGTAGGCCAGGGACCCGGCCACTTTGAAGGCCATTTCGGAGGAGTCCACGTCGTGGAACTGGCCGTCCTGTAGACGCACCCGGAAATCCACCATCGGGTAGCCTGCCAGGAAACCGCGATCGCGCGCTTCGAGAATTCCCTTTTCCACCGCCGGCCGGTAGTTCTGGGGGATGGAGCCGCCGAAGATTTCGTCTACGAAATCGAAATCTTCGCCCCGCTCCATCGGTTCGATGCGGATCCGGCAGTCGGCGAACTGACCGCGGCCGCCGCTCTGCTTCTTGTGGCGGCCGTGGCCGTCGGCGGCGCGCTTGATGGTCTCCCGGTAGGGGACCTTCGGCGGGTGCAGGATCACGTCCACGTTGTATCGGCTCTTGAGCTTGGCGACGGTGATCTCCGCGTGGCGGGCGCCGGAACTCGACAGCAGGAACTGGTGCGTCTCCTGGTCGCGGCCGGTCTTCAAACCGATGTCCTCGTCCATCAGGCGGGCCAGGGCTTCGCCGATCTTCTCCTCGTCGCCCTTGGCCTTGGGCTCGATGGCGAACGACATGGCGGGGATCGGGATGCGGATCCACTTGAGCTTGACCGGCCGGTCCTTGGCGCAGAGGGTGTCGCCGGTGACCGTCTCCTTGAGCTTGGCGACGCCGCCGATGTCGCCGGCGACCAGCTTCGAAACCTGGTCGCCCTGCTTGCCCTGCAGCGCCATCAGGTGGCCGACCTTTTCGGTCGCCTCGAGGCGCGAATTCCACTGCACCTGGTCGGCCGGTAGGGTGCCGCTGGCCACCCGCAAGAGGGATATTCGGCCGCTGAACGGGTCCTGCAGGGTCTTGAACACCAGCACCGACAGAGTCTCGTCAGAGCCCTTGACCTCGACCGCTTCACCGCCGACGTCGGTGGCTTCGAACATTCGATCCAGGGGTGTCGGCGCGAGATCGACAATCGAGTCGAGGAGGGTGGAGGTGCCGATGCCGTGCATGCCGGCCCCCATGGTCACCGGAAACAGCTTCGAGTCGCGCACCGCCGCCCGCAGGCCGTCGGCGAGCTGCTCTTCGCTGAGGGTGCCCTCGTCGAAGAAGCTCTCCATCAGCGCATCGTCGGTCTCCGCCACCGCCTCGATCAGCCGGTTGCGCCAGGTGTCCACCTCGCCCTCGACCTCCGAGGGCAGATCGATCTCCTTGGCCTTGCCGTTGCCGTCCTTGTCGAACAGGTAGGCCGTCTGAGTCACCAGATCGACCACTCCGGAAAAGCTGTCCTCGCGGCCGAGGGGCACCTGGATCGGCACCACTTCGCGGCCGAAGTTCTTGGTCATCTCCTTGACCGAGGCGCGCATGTCGGCGCGTTCGCGATCCATCTTGGTGAGGTGGATCAGCACCGGCCGGCCGTGTTCGCGAGCCTTGTTCCAGGCCTTCTCGGTGGTGACCTCGACCCCGCCGACGGCGTTGACGCACAGCAGCGTGGCGTCCGTGGCGGCCATCGCAGCGCGGGTCTCCGGAAAGAAGATGCCGTAGCCCGGGCAGTCGATCAGATTGATCTTGTGCTTTTTCCAGGGGGCGAAGCAGGCCGCCAGGGAGATCGAAATTCCGCGCTCGATCTCTTCCGAGTCGAAATCGGTCGTCGTGTTGCCGTCTTCTACGCGACCCGGCCGTTTGACGGCGCCGCTGGTGTAGAGCAGGGCGCCAACGAGGGTGGTTTTGCCGCTGTCGTTGTGCCCGGCGACGGCGAGATTGCGAATCTTCTCGGAACTCTCGACCTGCATTCCCGTCCTCCTATGATGAGCTAAAATAAGGGCCGCCAATATACCACAAGGCTTGCTCCCCGAAGGACCCCTAGGACACCGGTTCGTCGGGTCGTAAAACGAAAGGAGTCATCACTTTAGAGGCAGCGGCGAGGCATCCCTCGCCGCCCTCCCGCGGGGCTTCCGATGGATCTGCCCGGAACGGGCGCCGAAGCCGTCGATCCGCTGCTGCCGGAGACTGTTAGAATCTCTTTCTCCTCCCGATCAAACTATGGCCTCTTCTTCGAATCGACTCGGTCGCTACGAGGTTCTGCGCGAACTCGGTCGCGGCGCCATGGGCGTCGTGTACCTGGCGCGCGATCCGCTGATCGGCCGGCTGGTCGCCATCAAGACCTTCGAGCTCAGCCCGTCTGTCGAGGCGGCGGAGCGCAAGCACCTGCGGTCGCGCTTCATCCGCGAAGCGCAGAGCGCCGGCATGCTGTCCGAGCACCCGGGCATCGTCACAATCCACGACGTGGCCGAGACGGGGAGTTCCGGCGGCGCCTTCATCGCTATGGAGTATGTCGAGGGCACCAACCTGAAGGACGTGATGCGGCGCGGCGAGGCGATCGACCTACCGGTGATCGCCGATCTCGTGGGACAGATCGCCGAAGCCCTTGACTACGCCCACGAGCGGGGGGTGGTGCACCGCGATGTCAAGCCGGCCAATGTGCTGGTAACACGTGATCGGCGGGTCAAGATCACCGACTTCGGCATCGCCCGCATCGAGGCCTCCAATCTCACCCGCGACGGCCAGATGCTCGGTACCCCCAACTACATGGCGCCGGAGCAGGTGAAGGGCACCGAAGTGGACCACCGGGCAGACATCTTCTCGTTGGGGGTCATCATCTACGAGTTGCTGACCCGCAAGAAACCCTTCCAGGGCGAGAACTTGACGGTAGTGACCCACCGCATCGTCTATGACGATTTCACCCCGCCGGAAGAGCATGTGCCGGACCTGCCGGCAGGCCTCACGGGGATTCTGCAAAAGGCCCTCGCCAAGAGTCCGGCCCGACGCTATGCCAAGGCCGGTGAAATGGCCGACGCGCTGGGGCGGGTGATCGAGAATCACCTCGGATTGCCGAACGAGAGGGCAGCGGTCGCCGGCGGCGACCCGCCGGCGGTGCCCGCCGCTCCGGCGAGAGTCGGTGCCGAATCCGTTCCGGGCGCCGTGGTGGAGGAGGCGACGCCGTCACCGGAGGCCTCGCCGGCGCTGGCCGCTCCGGCGGACGATCTCGGTCAGCCGGAACGGGCGGCGCCGGTCGCCTCGCCGTCGGGCCGCAGGGCCGCCTCGTCTCTGGCTCGCTGGGAGACGGTACTCGAAGGCCGGGGAACCTCCCTAGGCCGCCTTCTCGCCATCGGCTCGATGGCCGCCGCCGTCGCCCTGCTGTTGGCCGGTGGCCTGGTGGTGTGGGCCAACGGACGGATTCCGGAAGCGCCGCCGGACGACGGATCGTCCCGCCGCCAGGCGCAGTTTCTCTCCTTGATGAAGGAGGGGCGTCGCGCGATGCAGGCGAACGATCCCGCCACCGCCGCGGTGGTGTTCCGGCGCGCCGAGCGGTTGGCGCCGCAGCCGGCCCGGGTGCGGCGCCTGGCGGACGACGCCCAGCGCAGCATCGCCACCGGTGAGCGGCGTGAAGCCCTGCTGACGGTGGCGCGGGAAGCGCTCGACGAACGCAACTACCTCGATGCCCGTGCCGGTGCCCTGGGAGTACTGGAGATCGTCGCGGAAGACCCCGAGGCGTTGGAGATTCTCGCCGCCGCCGATGAGGCCTTGGAACGCCGGCGAGCGAGCGAAGGGCGATCGGCGGCGGTCTCCCCCCGCGATCCCGGCCGGGCCGGGCCACGCCGCACCCCCCGCCGGCCGGCCGCCGACCCGCCGACCCTCTCCGCCCGGCCCTCGGCCGAGGCGCCCCGGGGGCCGCCGGCGGATTTGGCGGTGGAGTTCACTACCGAACGGCCGGAAGGCACCGTTCGCCTGCTGGCGGACGACGAGGTGATCTTCGCCCGCTCCTTCGCCTTCTACGAAAAGGGTGGTCTGTTCGGCAAGCGCAAGATCCCGCAGTCCGGCAAGATCACCGCCCCGCCGCTGCGCCTGGCGTCCGGCGTGCGCACCTTGGTGGTGGAGGTAGACCTGGAGGGGAGTTCCCGCCTGCTGCGCCGTCAGGTGCGGGTCGACGTGCCGGCGAACGGCCGGGTGCGCCTGCGCATCGCCGTGCCGCGCACCGGGGATGTCTCGCTAGAAATCGACTAGACCGCCGGCTGGTGGACGGTTACCGGTCCCATCTCGGCAAATTGTCCTTCCAGCTCCGCCGCCGGACCGGCGGCGACGATCAGCAGCCGCTCCGGGTGGAGGTAGCGCCGGGCGACGGTCAACACCGTGTCGCGGTCGACCGCCCGGACGGCTTCCGGATAGGTGTCGTAGTAATCATCGGGCAGGTCGTAGATGACGAAGTTTTCGAGCCGAGTCGCCAGGGCGCTGACCGTCTGCAGGGTGTACGGGAAAACCCCGATCAGGTAGTTCTGGGTGTCCTCCAGCTCGTCCGCTCCCACCTTCTCCTCGCGGATCCGGTTCAACTCGTAGAGCACCTGGCGGGCGGCGGCACCGGCCACCTCGTTGGCCACCGCCGCGCTGACGGTCAGCGGCGCCGGCCCGCGGCGGATGGACATCTGGCAAGCGGCGCCGTAGGTGTAGCCGTGGCGCTCGCGCAGATTGAGGTTGATGCGGCTGGTGAATTTTCCGCCGAGGAGGGAAGTCATCACCGCCATCGGCATGAAGTCCGGATCCGTTCGGGCGAGACCCTCGTGGCCGATCAGGAGCTGCGTCTGGGCGGCGCCCGGGCGGTCGACCAAGTGGACTTCGGTGCCGGTCAGGTGAGTCGGCGTCGAGGCCGGCGTTGCCGGCGCCTCGGCCGAATCCTGATGGCCGAGCACCGCCGCCACTTCATCCACCAGGACTTCCGGATCCTGGTCGCCGATGACCGCTGCCACGGCGCCCCGGAAGCGGTAGTGGCGACGGTAGAAGGTCTCGATCTGGTCGCGCTCGAAGGCCGCCAGGGACCTCGCTGTGCCGACCGGAGAACGACCGTAGGGAGCATCGCCATAGATCCTGCGGCGGAATCGGTCGCGGGCCAGGAACGCCGGATCCGAGGCCAGGCGGATCAGCTCCGCTTGGCGGCGCTTGCGCAGGCGCTCGATCTCCGCCACCGGGAAGGAGGGTTCGAGGGCCAATTCGGTGATCAACCCCAGCCCTTGCCGCCGGTGATGGCCAAGTAACTCCAGGGACAACGACCCGATATCCCAGGTGGCACCGGTCGCCAGGCGCCCGCCGAGGCGTTCGACGGAGGCGGCGATCTCCAGGGCATCGCGGTGCTTCGTTCCCTCTTCGAGCAGCAGGCCGGTGAAGGAGGCGAGACCGGCTTGCGCCGGTCGGTTGTGCTCGGTGCCGGCGGCGAATGCCAACTCCAGGCGCACTAGGGAAGTCTTCTCCTGGCGCGCCGCCAGCACCGTCAGTCCATTGTCCAGCCGCCGCCGGACGAAGGGCGGAAATCGGAAGGGGCGCACCGGCCCGGCCTTCGGCGGCCGGGAACGATCGAGGGCGGGAAAGGTCACGGCCCGGTCCCCTCAGCGGTCGCCGCCGGCTGGGATGGTTTCGCACCCTGCTCTCGCGGCACCACCGTCACCACGACTCGGCGGTCTCGGCGCAGGTAGCGCCGGGCGAAGCGCTGGAGATCCTCCGGTGTCAGGCGGGCATAGTGCTCGAGGGGCGCCGTCGCGCGCAGCGGATCGTCGAATAAGGTAGTGCTCTGGGACAGCAGATCGGCTCGGCCGTCGAGCTTCTGCAGCTCCGAGTGATAGTCGTGGAGCAGGGTATTGCGGGCGCGCGCCAGATCCTCTTCCGCTACCAACTCGTCGCAACAGCGGTCGAGGACCTCGTCGAGACAGTCGGTCAACTCGGCCGGATCCGTCTCCGGCGAGGCGGTGGACGCCAGGTAAAAGGTCGAACACAGCTCCGTCGGAAACAGATAGGTCACCTGATCCTGGGCCACCTGCCGCCGGTAGATCAGCTCGCGGTACAGCAGACTCGATTTGCCCGCCGACAGGGCGTTGGCGAGCAGATCCCCGGCGTACCAATCCGGCTCTCCGAAGCGGGGTCCGCGATAGCCGAGATAGACCCGCGAAAGCTTGACGTCGTCCGGCAGCAGTACGCGCTGTTCGCCCTCGAGGGGCGGCGGTTCGGCGACCACCGGTTCGACCACCGGGCCGCGTGGGATCGGGCCGAAGAAGTGCTCCACCCGGCGCAGGGCATCGTCCGGATCGAAGGATCCGGCGAGGGTGAGCACCGCGTTGTTGGGGGTGTAGAAGCGCCGGAAGAATTCCGTCACGTCGTCGAGGCTGGCCGCCGCGATGTCCTCCATGTAGCCGATCACCGGCCAGTGGTAGGGATGATCCGCCGGATAGAGCGCTTCGTGCAGCCGCTCGAAGGCCAGGCCGTAGGGCTGGTTGTCGATACGCTGGCGGCGTTCGTTCATCACCACTTCGCGCTGCGTGTCGAGCTTTTCCTGGGTCACCCCGGGCAGCAGAAATCCCATTCGGTCCGACTCCAGCCACAGACCGAGGTCGAGGTGGTGGGCCGGCAAGGTCTCGAAATAGTTGGTGCGGTCGTACCAGGTGGAGCCGTTGGTCACGCCTCCCACCTGCTGGATGTAGCGGAAATGCTCTTGCGCCTCGACGTTCTCGCTGCCCTGAAACAGGACGTGCTCGAAGAGGTGCGCAAAGCCCGTGCGGCCTGGCCGCTCGTTCTTCGAACCGACGTGATACCAGAGGTTTACGGTGATCAGCGGCAGGCTCTCGTCGCGGTGCAGGACCACCCGCAGGCCGTTGTCCAGGGTGTGACGCTCGAAGGCGAGGGCAGGTTGGGCCTCAGGGCTCATCGGTGAGGAATCGGACTGGCAGGGCGCTGAGGCGCCTAGATTTCACGGTGTTGGACCGGTGCTGTGACGACCGGATGCCGGCAGTGTATGGGCGGGCTTCGAAAGGTGTCAAGAAACGCGATGATGTCTGCGTCCTTGACATACGCCGTGTTACCGCCGTACCATCCATCCATGGGCGAAAAACCGGCGTACCTCACCGAGCGGCAGAAGCAGATTCTCGAGTTCATTTTGGAGTTCCAGGGCGAACGCGGTGTCTCTCCGACCCACCGGGAGATCTGCGAGCGCTTTGGTTACTCCTCCTACGGCACGGTCTACAAGCATCTGAAACTGCTGCAGGAGAAAGGGTACCTGCGGCGCGACTGGAACCAGAAGCGCGGAATCGAAGTGGTCGAGCGGCCGGGAGCCGGCCGGGGCGACTCGGACGAAGCGCCCCTGGAACTGCCGTTTTTCGGACGCATCGCCGCCGGTCAGCCGATCGAGGCGGTCACCGACGAAGACCGTATCGGTGTGCCGGACCACCTGGTCGGCGCTCGCTCGAACGAGCACTACGTTCTGCAGGTGGTCGGCGACTCGATGATCGACGAGGGTATCCACGAGGGCGACCTGGTGGTGGTGCAGCGCCGTGAAGTCGCGCGCCCGGGCGAGATGGTGGTCGCCCTGGTGGGCGATGACGCTACCCTGAAGCGCTTCCATCCGGAGGGCGAGCAGGTGCGCTTGCAGCCGGCGAACAAGAACATGGATCCCCTGTTCGTTCCGGCAAGAGACCTTCGTATTCAGGGGGTGGCGGTGGGATTGATGCGTAGGTTTGAGTGACGAGGGCGTAGTCGTGCGCATCTGCGGCGTCATGCGCGATTTCTGAATCCTCGACGTACTGCAAGTACGCCTCCGGTTCAGAAACCGCGCGGTCCTTGCATCTGCAGGCACCTCCACGCTCTCTTGTGCTCCGGCCTGTCCCTCGAGAGCCTGATGCAGGGGCGCCTCGCGAGGCGCCTGGTTTGCTCCTCAGAACAACTCCCGCTGCCGCATCACCTCGGCGCCTTCGAGGCGCAAAAGCCACTTCTTGCGCTCGACGCCGCTGGCGTAGCCGACCATGGATCCGTCGGCGCCGATGACGCGGTGGCAGGGGATGAGGATGCCGATGGGGTTGTGGTGGTTGGCCTGGCCGACGGCCTGGGTGGCGCCGGGGTCACCGATGGCGTTGGCGATCTCGCCGTAGGTGCGGGTTTCGCCGTAGGGAATGGTCAGGAGCTCCTGCCACACTCGGCGGCGGAAGGTGGTGCCCGGAGGATCTAGAGGCAAATCGAAGGTCATCCGGTTTCCCGAGAAATAGTCATCGAGCTGGTGGGCGAGGGAGGCGAGGAGCGGAGCGGAAGGATCCTCGGTGGCCCCCGCTCGCTCGGCTTCTCGCTGGACATCTTGGGCCGTGTCAACCTGGCCCAGGCGGACGATCGCCCGGTTCCGACAGATCCCAAAAAGGCGCCCTAGCGGGTAGGCGAGGGTTACAAAGCGGGGAGTGTCGGTGCGGGGCATGGACAGAAGTCTCGTAGGGATTGCGCCAACGGTTGGGAGGAAGGATACAATCGGGCGCCGAAGGAATCCGAATCGATGAGTGTGAAAACCGCAGAGGCTCAACCGGAGGAGAAGAGCGGGCCGGTCAAGGTCCTCGATCGCCTGCTCCGCTTCACCACCAAGAAGGGCGCCTCGGACCTTCACCTGAAGCCCACCCGTCCGCCCCTTCTGCGGGTCAACGGCAAGCTGACGGCGATCGACGCGGATCCCCTCGGTCCGCGCGACATCGGCCGCATGGTGCTGCCGATCCTCAACCCCCAGCAGAAGAAGCGCCTCGAAGAGAAGATGGCGGTGGACTTCGGCTACGGAGTGAGTGGCCTGGCCCGTTTCCGCGGCAATCTCTACATGCAGCGCGGCACCCTGGCGGCGTCCTTCCGGCGTATCCCCTACGACATCCGTTCCGTCGACGATCTGGAACTGCCGGACACGCTCCTCGACTTCTGCGACCTGCCGATGGGTCTGGTGCTGGTCACCGGTCCCACCGGCAGCGGCAAGTCCACCACTCTGGCGGCGCTGATCAAGCACATCGTCAGCCGGCGGCCGGTGCACGTCATCACCATCGAAGATCCGATGGAGTTCCTGTTCACGGACGGGGTCGCCAGCTTGTCGCAGCGCGAGATCGGCACCGACACGGTCACTTTCGCGGAGGCCCTACGCAACTCGCTGCGGCAGGATCCTGACGTGATGATGGTCGGTGAGATGCGCGACACCGAGACCATCAGCACGGTGATCACAGCCGCCGAAACGGGTCACCTGGTGTTCTCGACCCTGCACACGAATAGCGCTTCTCAGACCATCGACCGCATTCTCGATTCCTTTCCTTCCGCACAGCAAGGTCAGGTGCGGGCGCAACTCGCCCAGGTGTTGAAAGGGGTGATCTCCATGAAGCTGGTGGAGCGCTCCGACGGTACCGGCCTGGTGGCGGTACTGGAAATCATGAAGATGTCGCCGAAGATCGCCAAGATGGTCGAGAAGGGCGAGACCTCGAGCATCCTGGAAGAGATCGAGTCGTCCGTCGGCTACTACCGCATGCAATCGACCAACCAGTCGCTGCTCGCGCTCCTGGTGCACGGCACCATTCCCTACGCCGAAGCGGTCCGTCAGTCGCCAGATCCGGAAGACCTATCTCTCAAGCTGCGCAAGATGTTTCCGAAGATCGAAGAAAGGGGAGGGGACATGAGTCCTTCGACCGCCGATTTCTCCCAAATTCTCGAACTGCAAGAGTTCCGCAGGCTGTACGAGGAGCAAGAGGAGAAGACCAAGATCCGCCTGGCGGACAAAGACCAGCTCATTTCCGAGGCCGAAGACCGCATCGCCGACCGCGATCGCCAGCTCGAAGAACTCTCCGGGCGCATCCAGGAAATGTCCGAAGAGCAGGACAAGATGCGCAAGGACTACGATCGCCTGAAGCAGGAAGCGCAGGAGAAGATCGACAAGCAGAACCTGCGGATCAAGGAGCTGAACCAGAAGCTGCTGTCGGAAGACAAAAAAGGGTTGTTTAGATAACGAGGGCGGATGCACCCGCATCTGCGGCGTCATGCGCACCATCTGCGTCCTCGACCTGATACCCGCACGCCTGCGGCTCAGAAGGCACGCAGTCCTTGCATCTGCAGGCGCCTACGCCCTCCCTTGAAGGTGGTGGGCGGGTGGTGGATATCCCGCCTGGTTCGCAACCCACGCGGTCCCTGCATCTGCGGGCAGCTCCGGCCTCTTTCGGCGGCAAGAGGAAGTCCGTCGCGGGCTCCTCCGGCGGGAATGCGGCCGTCCTTTCCATCGTTACCCTGCTCATGCATGACCTCGTGGCGGGCCGGGCCGCCGCGCCGCGGTTCTGCAGCCTCCTGTCATGTCCAACGAACTCCTCCAAACGGCTCTCGCAGCCGCCGAAGCCGGTGCCGAGGTGGTGCGTGGCTATTTTCGCGCCGCCGACCTGGAAGTGCGGGAAAAGGCGGCCAATGATTTTGTAACCGCGGCGGATACCGGGAGTGAACGAGCGATCCTAGAGGTCGTTCGGGGACGCTTCCCGGATCATCGGATTCTGGCCGAGGAGGGCGGTGGGGCAGAGGAGTGCGGCAAGGGATCCAGCGGTGGAGCGTCGCGACGGAACGAGGTGGAGTGGATCATCGACCCCCTGGACGGCACGACCAATTTCGCCCGCGGCTTGCCGATGTTCGCCATCTCCGTCGCCTGCCGGCGGGGCGGTGAGATGCAGGTGGGGGTGATCCTGGAGCCGCTGCGGCGGGAGGTGTTTCGTGGCCGGCGCGGCGGCGGGGCAGAGTGGAACGGCCGGCCGATGCGGGTGTCCGGCGCCGCCGGCCTCGCCGGGGCGTTCCTCGCCACCGGCTATCCGTTCAAGGCCCATCGTGCCCTGGATGCCTATCTGGGGGTCTTTCGGGAAGTCTTCTTGCAGGCGCGGGCGATCCGCCGCTGCGGCGCTGCCGCCCTCGATCTGGCCTATACGGCGGCCGGGGTGTTCGACGGGTTTTTCGAATTTCGCCTGGCGCCATGGGATCTAGCGGCCGGCACCTTGCTGCTGGAAGAGGCCGGTGGGCGGGTCTCGGACCTCGATGGCGGTACTCGCAGCCTCGAAACGGGTAATATCGTCGCTGGCAACGAGGCGGTGCAGCGGGAACTACGCCACATCGTCGCCGCCATCGTCGATGAAGCTGCTCTCGACCGCCTCGATCCCCGGCCCCCTGCCGCGGCGCCGGATCCCTCGGTCTAGCGGAAATCAAGACTCGTGAAGCACTGGAAGCTCAAACTGCCGTCGCGCCGATCCCCGTCTTCGACCCTACCGGTTCCTACCGGCGGCAAGTCGCAGGCGAGTCGGTCTCGGGAGGCGAAGCCTTCCGCCTTCGAAATTCAGTTTCATCCGGCGGACATCCGCCGCCGGGTGCGCTACCTGTTCTTGAGCCGCCGCCAGGCGGTCGGGGTCGCTTTGGCGGTGCTTGCCGTAATGATCGGCTTTGCTCTTTCCCTGCGGGCGATGCCGGAGGCCGTGCGGGCGCTCCTCGGACGTCGTGAACTGCCGGCGCTGGAGGCCGAACGGGAACGGCAGGGAGGGCGGCTGGGGGTGCTGGTCGAGCGATTGGGTGAGCTGCAGGAACGCGGCGAAGACCTGCGCTTCAAGGTGGACAAGATCTCCCTCGCCTACGGTTTATCGCACGATGAGTCGATCGGCCAGGGAGGATTCCCGGTGGCCCCCGAGGCCACCCCCATTCCGAAGTCGAATTTTTCGAACGCCATCCGCAACGGCCAGGTCCTACGCGCCGAGATTGAAGAAGAGCTCCAGGTGCTCGACGCCTTCCTGGTGGAGATTCGGGATCTTGAAGAAGCCCATCAAGAGCGCGCTCGCATCACCCCGTCGGTCATCCCCCTGCGGGGCGAGAACTTCCTGTTGACCAGCCCCTACGGCAACCGACGGAGCCCGTTCACCCAGGCCCTCGACTTCCACGCGGGGATCGATCTGGCGGCCCCCATCGGCAAGGAGATCCACGCTCCGGCGGAAGCGGTGGTGGCCTTTGCCGGGCGCTATCCTCGGCGCCAGAGCGTGTCCTGGTGGCGCTACGGCAACCTGGTGGTTCTGCGCCACGGTGATCGCTTCATCTCGCTCTACGGTCACTGTGACGAAGTGCGCGTGCGCCGCGGCCAGCGGGTACGCCAGGGCGATGTCATCGGCACCGTCGGCAATACCGGCTGGAGCACCAGCCCGCACCTCCACTACGAGGTGCGTAGCCGGCAAGAAGATGGAACCTTCCGACCGATCGACCCGCGCATCTACATCCTCGACTACCGCTGGAGCGACGAGGAGCGGACCTTGATCCGATCGCGCAACGCTCCCGCTCTCGACGATTTCGAGCCCCTGCCGGCTTTGCTGGGCTCTTGAGTTCGAAGGATCGACCGATGGCCGAACCCACGCCTCCCACCATGATCGTCCCGCAGGGAACCGAGATCCAGGTCGATTCCCACGGCCAGCTCTCGATCCGCGCGCCGGGGAATCTGGTGCTGCAAAACTCCGGTTCCTACGGCAAGATCGAATCCATGGCGGGTTCCATCCGCATCGACCGCGGGGTCGAGGTGGAGGCGGTGAGCGTCGAGTGCGCGGCGGCCTGCTTCGTCCAGGGCAGCTTGACCGCCTGGAAGGTCAAGGCCAGTTCTCTGCAGCTCGAGGAGTCGGCGCGCGCCAATATCGTCCTGCAGGAGACGGAGCGGCTGGAGATCGGCCGCGACGCCCGGCTGGTGGGAAACTTCTCGAACGAGAACGATTTGTTTCTGCTCTTTTCGCGTTTCGCCCGTCAGTTTCGGGCATTGCCCTTCTATCGCGGAGGCTCCGAGGACAAGGAACAGGATCCTCCGTCCCTCGAGGCGCCAGCCGTTGACGAGTCGCCGAGCGAAGACGATCCCGTGGCCGCTGCGCCGGTCTCGGCGGCGGAGCCATCGGCGGCGGAGGCCGAGAGCCTGGCAGGCAAAAATGAGCGCCTACCGGAACTGCTGTTCTTCGCGCTGGTGTTGCTCGAACGGGATGTCGCCCGCAAGTCCTACGGCACCAATTCTCAGCGGGTTCTGGAGGAGATCGTCAAACTGCTCGAGGGTCGCGATCTCGAAACCCTTCGGCACACCCACCGCACCCTCTTCGATCGGGTGATCGAGCCGGGCGATGACGTACTCCGCGCCAGCGAGCTGATCGCCAGTCACTTCCAGAGTTCCTGACCCGCGAGCCTCCCCTCGGGAGCCTTCTCCCTTCAAGTATTCAAAATTTTTAAATTTCTTTTTATTTCTATATAAAAAGAATGCGTTGAGTGGAATTCGTTACCTGACGTTTTGCTGACGTTCGCCTTCGACCATGGCGCATCCGAGAAGGTCCGAGCAGTTCGACGAGCGAGCCAGCCCGGCCCTGTCTCTATGACATGGATCAAATCTATGACCCGTTCCACCTCGTTCCTAGTTCGCCTGTGGGCCGAGCCTCGGCAGGTCCCGGGGGCGTCCGCGCCGGTGAGGGGATTTCTTAGGAATCTTCAAACTGGTGAGGAGCATTACGTGGCGGATCCGGCGGCGGTTAGCGAGTTTCTGTCGCGTTCCGTGAACGTGGGTGAGGCCCAGGAAGAGCGGTCTGACTGGAGTGAGGCGGGTTGATGAACGAACGACCATTCTGCGTGACGGTTTCGGCGCGGCGCGAGCCCCGAGGCCACTTTGAAGAAGGAGGTTGAGGATGAGGGAGAAGGCACAATTCTCCAAAATTTTGATTGCACTGGTCGCGGGATTGTGGATCGCGGGCGGTGCTCTCGCCCAGATCGGTCCGGGACCCTTTGCTGCGTTTCCGACCGCGGATCCGGCGGACAGCCGTTTCCTGGGCTTCGGTTGTGCGGGGATCGAGACGATCGAGGATCAGGTGAGCATCGCCCTATCGATTCCGGCCTCGGCCACGGATTTCACGTTGAGCTTCTTCGACGGTGATACCGGCGGCACGGACGTCGACGGTTTGGAGCACTGGGATGTGGGTGATCGTCAGTTGGTGTTCAGCCTGTACGCGGATCCCTTTCTGCAG
>JBCCEF010000033.1 GCA_039030395.1 Acidobacteriota bacterium | reverse complement strand
TGGTGAAATTCCCGCGGGTCGCGTTGGGAGCGCTTTGCCTCCGTCCGCAAGGCGTCGAAGCGCAGGCGATGCGGTGCCATCGTTGAGCTTCGGCAACGCAGCGGCCGGTGGCAAACCGCCCCAACCCGAAGGGCGCATGGGGGTTACGGCCCTGCGGCTGCGTTGCTCCTCGTCAACGCTGACCCCGCATCCCCCCCCCGTCGCGCCTGGCCGGAGGGCCGTAAGACCCATGCGCGCGACCCACGGGACTTGCACCACGGGCTCCTAGACCGGCTTCTACAAGACCGCAAAGGTGATGGCCGCCTTCGCCACCAGCTTGCCGTCCTGTCGCACCTCGCCTTCCGTGAAAGCCAGGGTGCGGCCGCGCTTGAGCACAATGCCCTTGCCTTCGAGGCGGCCCGGCACAGCCCGCCGCAGCAGGCTGACGTTCACTTCCACCGGCACCGCCGAAGCCGCCACGGCGCGCGCCGCGGACACCTCCGCCAGAGTGGTGAGCACGGCGAAGTGGATGGTCTCCGGCGCCACCTGATGCTCCGGCCGAGTGTCGAGCAGGACGGTCTGGTCGTCGCCGCCGGGGCGAAGGCCGAGCGACTCATTGAAAAAAGCCATGGACCTATTGTACGCCCTAGCGGATCCCCCGCGAGCGATGACTGATAGGCTTTCGCCGACTTCAGTGACCTCTTCGTCTCGTCGCTCGCCAGGGTCGTCCTGAAGACCTTGAGTCACACCAGCGACGGGACTTGAAATACCGACGAACCGCTTTCCTCCGGAGAAACCCCGATGCGCGCGACCCTCCCCTTGATCGCCCTCGCGTTCCTGCTACAAGGCTGCACCATTCTCAACGGCTCGGGTCTCAATGGCCCGGACAAGACCGTGCCGATCGAACCGCTGCCGGAGGTCACCGCAGCGTCGCCGGCCGAGGCGAATCCCACCACAGAGACCACCGACCCGCCGATGCCCGACCGGGTGCACTGGGTGCGCAATTCCGCCGAGTACCAGGCGGCGCTCTACCAGGTCTACCAGCTCGCCCTGGCGCAGGTGGAAAAACTCGCCGACGGGCGTGCGCCGGGCACCTGGGCGGTGGCCCTCGACGGCGACGAAACGGTGCTGAGCAACTCGCCCTACGAGAAGGCGCGAGGCGGCACCGGCCTGGAGGAAAACTCCTGGCGCGAATGGGTGGAGAGCCGCCAGGCGCCGGCCCTGCGCGGCGCCCTGCCCTTCCTCCAGCGGGTGCGGGAGATGGGCGGCAAAATCGCCATCGTCACCAATCGCTCACAGCACTCCTGCCCGGCGACGGAAGACAACTTCCACGCTCGCGACCTGCCCTTCGACGTGATCCTCTGCCGCACCGACGATTCCCAGAAAGAGCCGCGCTGGGAACGGGTAGAGAACGGCACCGCTAAGGAGGGCATGGCGCCGGCGGAGATCCTGGTGTGGGTGGGCGACGCGATCACCGACTTCCCGAACCTCGATCAAGAGCTGCGATTCGAGCCGGATGGGGCCTTCAGCGCCTTCGGCGAACGCTTCTTCATCGTGCCGAATCCGCTGTACGGCGGTTGGCGCAGAAATCCGCGCGACTAGCTGCACAAGAAACTCGTCTCAAACAAGACGGCGGCCGAGCCTGCGCACGAGCCCGACCGCCGACATCCCTCCCAAAATTTTTCGCTTGCGAACCTGCGCCGCTGTGGGTCGGCAGGAGGAGGAATCCTCTCCTTGCCCGCAGCCGGAATCGAGGCCGTTGATCGCACGTCAAGCCTCGGTTCAAAAAGGAGTGGCGCGAGAAGGCAAAACCGTTTCAGGCTGCCGGACTCCGAGGGTCCAGCCAGCTAGCCCGACCTTCTCACCGGCGACCTACGGCCTCTCCCTACGGTCGCCGGTGAGAAGGCCGGGCTAGGGCACCGAGGGCAGCTCGATCTCCCGCACCAGGCCGTCCGCCACCGCCAGACCGGCGCGTGTGGGGGCGAGGCGGCCCGGCTCATCGCGGATCAACCCCTCTTCCATCCAGGCGGCGAAACGGGGGCCGTTAGCGGCCGCCAGGTCCACTCCGTAGCGCCGCTCAAAGTCGCCGAGATCGAGCCCCGCGGGAGTGCGCAGGGCGAGCATCAGCCGCTCCAGGGCCAGTTCGGCGAGCGCCAACTCCTCGTGACCTGCTTCGGGAATCTCGCCCCGCTCGATATGCCCGCGCCAGGGGCTCAGGCGGCGCTCATTCCAGCTTCGGCGACGGCCATCGAAGGAGTGGGCCGAAGGGCCGAGGCCGAGATACGGCGTGTGGTCCCAGTACTTCCGGTTGTGGGCCGAGCGATGTTCCGGCCCGCGGGCAAAGTTCGATACCTCGTAGGCCTCGAAGGCACCGGCGGAGAGCACCTCGTGGGTCAGGGCGAAGAGCCTGGCCTGCTCCCCTTCCTCCATCTCCCGCAGGGTACCGGCCGCCTGCCGGCGGGCGAAGGGCGTCCCTCGGTGGATGGTGAGCTGGTAGCAGGAAACGTGCTGCGGGGCGAGGGCGACGGCGGTCTCCAGATCCCGACGCCAGCGCTCCTCGGTCTGACCTTCGAGACCGAAGATGAGATCCACCGACACCGTCCGGAAACCAGCCTCCACGGCACGTTCCACGGATCGCCGCGCCACCTCCGGACCGTGCCGGCGGCCGAGGAACGAGAGCGCTTCGGGATCAAAGGACTGGACTCCCAGGCTCAGGGTATCCACTCCCAGCTCGCGCCAGGCGGCGAGGGACTCCTCGGTCACGTCCTCGGGATTGGCTTCGAAGAACGTGCGGTGACCCGCCGCGAAGGAGAAGACCCCGCGTAGCTCCCGCAGAATCTCCGCCAGCCGCTCCGGCGCCAGCGCCGACGGGGTGCCGCCCCCAAAGTAGAGGGTGTCGAAGCGCCAAGAAGAAACCGTCGCCGCCCGTAGGGCAATCTCCCGGGAGAGCACCTCGACGAAGAGCTGCCGCCGCCGCTCCCCACCCACCATCACGGCGAAGTCGCAGTACGGACAGACCGCCGAGCAGAAGGGAACGTGGACGTAGAGGCCGGGATCGACCGGCGCCGAGGCGAGCATGATCTCGATCCTAGCCTGCCGTTAGGCCCGGAATCAGGACCGACGGCGCCCTCCCTCGCTGGCGCACCGTCTCCTTCACCGCCGGCCTGCGGCAACCGCTGGACGAGCGGGGCGCCGAAGGGTTCTACGCCCCGCTCGCCATCGAACGGCCGGGAGAAGCGAGAGCGAATGAACCGTTGGTGAACTTGCGGTGATCCCTGAGCGTCCGCGTGCGGTAGAGGAGCACTAAACTTGCGCGATGCCCGCGCCTCCGATCCCGCCCTTCCCCCACGCCGGCGAGCTGGCCGCCCTCGGCACCGCCGGCTGCTGGGTGCTGACGGCTCTCTCCTTCGAAGCCGCCGGCAAGCGCATCGGCTCGCTCACCGTCAACCTCTTGCGGCTGCCGATGGCGATCGCCCTGGGCGCCGGCGCCGGCTGGTTCCTGCGCGGCCAGGCGCTGCCCCTCGATGCCTCCGGTCACGCCTGGCTCTGGCTGTCGATCTCGGGCCTGGTGGGCTTCACCTTCGGCGACCTCTGCCTGTTCCGCGCCTTCGTGGTGATCGGTCCGCGACTCTCCACCCTGATGATGGCGCTGGCACCGCCGCTGACGGTGGTGATCGGTTGGTGGCTGCTGGGCGAGGTGCTCTCGCCGCGGAATCTGCTGGGCATGACCCTGACGGTCTTCGGCGTGGGCTGGGCGGTGCTCGAGCGGCGCCGATCCGGCACTGCCGAGCACGCGACGCCGGCGGCCACTCGCAACATCGGCTGGGGCGTACTCCTCGGCCTGGGCGGCGCCTTGGGACAAGCCGGCGGTTTGGTCCTGAGCAAACTCGGCATGGGCGAATACGACCCCTTCGCCGCCACCCAGATCCGCGTGCTGGCGGGCACCGCCGGCTACCTGGTGTTGTTCACCCTGCTCGGCCGATGGGGTCGGGTGGTCTACGCCCTCGGCGAGCGGCGCGCCCTCGGCCATACGGCGATTGGCGCCTTCTTCGGCCCCTTCCTCGGGGTGTCCCTATCGCTCCTCGCCATTCGCTACACGGCCACCGGCGTCGCCGCCAGCCTGATGGCGACGACGCCCATTCTCATCATCCCCGTCGTCGTCCTCCTCGGGAAAGAAAGAGTCGGCCCGGGCGGCTGGCTGGGGGCGGGACTGGCGGTGCTCGGAGTGGTGTTGCTCTTCGACTGATGTTCGCGGAGCTACTTGGAAGTCCGGGGCAGCTCCAGTCTGAGCCGACCGCCTGGTGAGAGAAAGCCCTCGTCGCAAGCGATCGGCGTGGGCGGCTCCCAACCCAAGAAGCGGCCTTTCGGCAGGCGACAGAGGCGGTAGAGCCCCGGGGCAAGTTGAGGAATTAGCAGTTCTCCAGTCCCAGCCCCCCAGGTCATGCCGTGACCGCGCGTCCACTGGCGAAGAACCGAATCGGGCAAGGCAAGTCCATCCTGATACAACAGCCACCCTTCGAACTCGCGGGCGCTGTGGGGATCGACGTTGAGGTCCAAACCCAGGACCACGGTTCCCCCGATCACCGGAACCGCCAACTCCAACGTGTCGGCAACCGACAGATCGAAGGCCCGAAGGGCATGGCCCGGCGGTGCGACAATTGCCCGGAGACGCTGACTCTTCGATGGCAAGTCGACCGAAAAGCGGCCCTCGACGTCGGATCGAGTTTCCTGCTGCCCGGCGGCCTCCCGGGGTTCGATGGTGCCTACAGCCACAAGGGCCCCAGGTACCGGCCCGCGCTCGGAAAACACCCGCCCCTGGAACGCCTTGCGATCCCGCAACACAAGCTCCACCGGGGGAGTCGGCTGCTCCTCGTCGATGAGGATCTCCTGGGCATCACTCGTGCGCTCGACGCCAGCCCGCCGGTGGCTGGCTGAGATACCCGCCGGGCCGGGCTCGAGAACGGCGATCCGAAAGGCTCCTTCAGCGTCCGTCTCCGTCTCACGGCCCCACCTAGAGGTACCCACGATCACTTCCGCGCCAGCCACGGGAAGTCCGTCACCATCGACCACCCGGCCCGTGACCTCCGTATCGGGCAGGGCGATCTCTACCTCGGCTTCGCCGCGCGAATCGGGTTCCACTTCGACCTGCACCCAGTACCCTGTGACGCCGATGCTCGGAGCGTCGATCTCCGCGATCCACCAGCCGGGATTCGGCAGCACGCCGCTGAAGTTCCCTTCGAGATCCGCGGCCATTTCGCTACGGATACCGCCATACCGAAGCCCAAACCAAAGACTGGCGGTCACCGGCTCCTCTTGGTAGGTAAGAGTTCCGCGCACCACCAATAGGTCGAGATCGATGCGGATCTCAGCTTTCCCCAGCCCGCTGATCTCGCGATCGAGCTCGCCGAACAATGGATTCCCAACCGAGTCGATGATCTGCAACGTGTATATTCCAGCCGATTGGTCGGGAATTCGGGCTTGCCCCCTCTCGTCGATAGGGCCGTCGAAAACCGGCATTCCGTCATAGGTGCCGGTGAGCCGCGAAGCACGAGAGAGGCGCAACTTCCATGGTCGATCCAGCCAGTCGAGAGGCGGCGTGACCACCACATCCAGGGTCAAAGGACGTTCGAGGACGATGGGATCGCGCAACCGCACCTCTTTTTTCTCCCATACTTCCAGGGGACTTTCGACCGTCGGGACGTAGCCCGGTCTCGTCACCTCCAGCGAGTACACGCCTGCCGGCAAGGCTGCGAGTTGGATAAAACCGTTCGCGGCCACAGGCGCCTCCGCAACCGGCCGACTCAGGCGATCCCGCAAACGAATGCCCGGAGCCAGAGGAGTCCGGCGGCGACGCAGAGCCCGAGGGTGCGGAACATCCCCCAACGTAGGGCAAGTAGCGACCCGAAGGCGAGGGCGGCGATAACGGCCGCGCCGGGGTCGAGGCTGGCGAGGTCTGGGCGCAAGAAGCGCAACGGTCCAGCGGCAAAGTCTTCGACCCTGCCGAACAGCGTGTGGAGGGCGAACCACACCGCCAGGTTGAGGATCACCCCCACCACCGCCGCGGTGATCGCCGACAGGGCGTCCGTCAGCGTCCGCCAACCGCGCAGCCACTCGATGTACGGCGCCCCGAGGAAGATCCACAGGAAGCACGGCGCGAAGGTCACCCAGGTGGTCACCAGCGAGCCGAGCACCCCGGCGAGCATGGGATCGAGGGCGCCAGGATTGCGGTAGGCGCCCATGAAGCCGACGAACTGCACCACCTGGATGAGCGGTCCGGGGGTGGTCTCGGCCATCCCCAGGCCGTCGAGCATCTCCCCTGGCCGCAGCCAGCCGAAGTCCTCGACGGCGCGCTGGGCGACGTAGGCGAGCACCGCGTAGGCGCCGCCGAAGGTGGCGACGGACGCCTTGCTGAAGAACAGCCCCTCGCACAGGTAGACACTCTCCGGCCCCAGGGCGAGCCACAATGCCAGCAGCGGTAGCCACCAGACGGCGAGCCAAAGGGCGGCGACGCGCACCGTGCGAAGCAGCGGGGGGCGTTCGGTGGAGGCCACGCCAGCTTCGTCGTCCGATCCCTCCGGGGGAGCCGTGCGCAGCCCGGCAACTCCCAACCGCCCGCCCAGCCATCCGACCAGCGCTGCCGCCAGGATGATCCACGGAAACGGCACGTCGAAAAAGAAGATCGCCACGAAGGCCCCGGCGGCCAGCAGCCGGCGCGATGCCGACCCCAGCGCCTGCTTCGCGATGCGCAGCAGCGCCTCCACCACGATCGCCAACACCGCCGGCTTCAGCCCGAAGAAGATCGCCGCCACCAGCGCCGTCTCCCCGAAGCCCGCGTAAAGCACCGACAGCAGCAGAATGGAGAGAAAGCCCGGCAGGACAAACAGCGATCCCGCCACCAGCCCACCGGCGGTGCGGTGCAGCAGCCAGCCGCTATAGGTGGCGAGCTGCTGCGCCTCCGGGCCGGGCAGCAGCATGCAGTAATTGAGGGCGTGAAGGAATCGATTCGGGGACAACCAGCGTTTCTCTTCTACGAGGATGCGCTGCATCATCGCGATCTGGCCGGCGGGTCCACCGAAGGACAGCCCCGCCACCCGCAGCCACACGCAGAGCGCCTCCCGAAGGGAAACGTCACGGCGCGGTGAGGCGGTCTGGGATTCGGTCGGCATGGCGGGGTTCGGCAAAGGCGAAACGTGGCGGCCCCACCGTGACCCAGACATGAATCGCAAGTCAAGAATTGCCGTGCGGCGTATCTGCAACAGATATCCTGACCGCGGGAAAAAGAATCCATGAATCACACCGCTCCAGCCACCGACACGGCCCAAGAGACCGGCTGCTGCGCCGGCGGCGCGCCGGCGAGCCAGGCCGCCGCCGATCCGGTGTGCGGCATGCAGGTGGACCCGGCGACCGCCCAACACTCCACCGAGCACGCCGGCACCGAGTACTTCTTCTGCTGCGCCGGCTGCCGCGAAAAGTTCGAGGCGGATCCGGAAAGCTATCTCTCCGGCGACCAGCCGGCGCCGGAACCCGCTCCGCCCGGCGCCGTTTTCATCTGCCCAATGGATCCGGAGGTGCGCCAGGACGAGCCGGGAGCCTGTCCCAAGTGCGGCATGGCCCTGGAGCCGGAAGCCCCGGACCTCGCCACCCGCACCGAATACACCTGCCCGATGCACCCGGAAGTCGTGCGCGACGAACCGGGCAACTGCCCTGAGTGCGGCATGGCCCTGGAGCCGCGCACCGTCGTCGCCGAGGCGGACGACCCGGAACTCGCGGACATGACCCGGCGCGTGACCTTCGCCGCCATCTTCACGGTGCCGCTGTTTCTGATCGCGATGGGCGACATGCTGCCCGGCGCGCCGGTGTCGCAAGCCCTCTCGCCGCGCTGGCGGGTGCTCCTGGAACTCGCCCTCGCCACTCCGGTGTGCCTGTGGGCCGGCTGGCCCTTCCTGGTGCGGGCGGTCCACTCCTTCAAGAACCGCAGCCTCAACATGTTCACGCTGATCGGCATCGGCGTCACCGTGGCCTATGGCTACAGCGTGGTGGCGGCGCTGGCGCCACAGTGGTTCCCGGCGTCCTTCCGCAATGAGCAGGGACACGTCGCCGTGTACTTCGAGGCCGCGGCGGTGATCGTCACCCTGGTGCTCCTCGGACAGGTACTGGAGCTGCGCGCCCGCGGCAAGACCGGCGCCGCCCTGCGCCGGCTCCTGGAGCTCGCTCCCGCCACCGCCCGGCGGCTGGTCGCCGACGGCGGTGAGGAGGACATCCCCCTCGCCGAAGTCCAGGCCGGGGATCGGCTGCGGGTGCGTCCCGGCGAGAAGGTGCCGGTGGACGGCGTGGTGCTCGAAGGCTCCAGCTCGGTGGACGAATCGATGATCTCCGGCGAGCCGCTGCCGGTGAAAAAGTCCGCCGGCGACGCCCTCACCGGCGCCACCGTCAACGGCGCCGGGAGCCTGGTGATGGAGGCCGTGCGGGTGGGCTCTGAAACCACCCTGGCGCGCATCGTCCAGCTCGTCGGCGAGGCACAGCGCAGCCGCGCCCCCGTCCAGCGGCTGGCGGACCGGGTGGCCGCCTGGTTCGTGCCGGCGGTGCTCGCCACCGCTGTCGTCACCTTCGCCCTGTGGGCCTGGCTCGGCCCGCAGCCGGCGATGGCCTACGCCCTGGTCAACGCTGTGGCGGTGCTGATCATCGCCTGCCCCTGCGCCCTCGGCCTGGCCACCCCCATGTCCATCATGGTCGCTGCCGGCCGCGGCGCCTCCGCCGGGGTGCTGTTCAAGAACGCCGAAGCCATCGAGCGCTTGCGCGACGTCGACACCCTGGTGGTGGACAAGACCGGCACCCTCACCGCAGGACGACCGACCCTAGAGACGGTCCAACCGGCGGAGGGACTCTCCGAGATCGAGCTGCTGCGCCTCGCCGCCAGCCTGGAGCGCGCCAGCGAGCATCCGCTGGCGGAAGCGGTGGTGCGCGGTGCCGACGAGCGCGGCGTGGCACTCACCAAAGCGGACAACTTCGAGTCCCTCACCGGCCAGGGCGTGCGCGGCACCGTCGCAGGCGAAGGTGGCTCCACCGCCGTCGCCATCGGCAACCGCGCCTTGATGGACTCTCTCGGAGTCGACCTCGGCCCTTGGGCCGAGCGCGCCGAAAAGGAGCGAGGCGAAGGCCGCACGGCACTCTTCGTCGCCACCTTGGCCGAGGACGGCAAGGGCATCCTCGCCGGCCTGCTCGCCGTGGCGGACACCATCAAAGAGACGACGCCGGAAGCCATCGCGGGCCTGCACCGCGAGGGCCTCCGCATCGTCATGCTCACCGGCGACAGCCGCACCACCGCCCAGGCGGTGGCGGACCGGCTGGGCATCGACGAGGTGATCGCCGAAGTGCTGCCCGAGGAGAAGTCCGACACCATCGCCCACCTCCAGGCGCAGGGCCGGGTGGTCGCCATGGCCGGCGACGGCATCAACGACGCCCCGGCCCTCGCCCGGGCAGACGTCGGCATCGCCATGGGCACCGGCACGGACATCGCCATGGAGAGCGCCGGCGTCACCCTGGTGCACGGTGACCTGCGCGCCCTGCTGCGCGCCCGCCGCCTGAGCCGCGCCACTCTCGCAAACATCCGCCAGAACCTCGCCTTCGCCTTCGGCTACAACGCCCTCGGTGTACCCATCGCGGCGGGCGCCCTCTACCCCCTCTTCGGCCTGCTCCTGAGCCCGATGATCGCCGCCGCCGCGATGAGCATTTCGTCCGTCTCGGTGATCGCCAACGCCCTGCGCCTGCAGCGGCTGGAGCTTTGAGCGTGCGATGAGTAAGAACGACGACGACGCCTTCCACCGCGCCATGCGGGGGGTCGAACCGCTCGAACAGGAGACGGAGCGCGTCGGCGGCGCGCCGAAGCGCAAGAAAAAACTGCGCCTCCCACCGGCCGAACGCCGGATTCCCCGCTTCGAAGTCCGCCGCTACGACGACCAGCTCGAAGGCCTGGTCGAAAGCGCCCACCCCCGCCAGCTCCGCACCCTCCACCGCGACGCCCAGCAGACCAAACGCCCCCTCCCCCGCATCGACCTCCACGGCCTCACCGCCGAGGTCGCCCAAGAAGTCATCCTCAGTGCCTTGCGCCGGGCGCGTGAGGAAGGTCAGCGCATCGTCCTCATCATCCACGGGCGCGGTCTCCACTCGGAGAGTGGGCCCATCCTCAAGGAGCGCCTCACCGACTGGCTCATCGGCGCTCCCGCGGCCCATTGGGTCCGTGCCTTTCGGACGGCGCCGCCGGAAATGGGAGGGGCGGGGGCGACGTTGGTGCGGTTGGAGAGGCGAAAGAGGCAACCCGGGAGATAACCCCTCCCGCCCATGAGCCTAGAGCACGGCGGTGGGCCGGCAGCAGAAGCTGACATCGGGACTTTGCTGGTCAGGCGAGTGAGGCGAAACGACCAGGTCGAACTTCCGGTTGCTGCTTCTAATTGACGCGGGCGATTCGCGAACGGCCCGCACCGGTCAATCGAGGCATCCGTTCCCACCTAGCCGCCGAAGAACGGCAACTGCCGCCAGCGGAGGAACAGCACCAACAAACTGCACACCAGTACCGCCAGCGCCAGCCCGAACAACAAGCCGCCATCGCCCTGGACTTCGATGCCGAGGACCGTCAGATGGGATCCAATGGCGCCGAGGATGGTCACGGCGGCAAGCAGCGCCCCCCAAACCACCCGACTCGGGATCAGCAAAAGGATGCCGGCGAGGAATTCGACCATGCCGCTGCCGATGCGGCCCCAGGGCTCGGCGCCCAAGGTCTGGAAGATGTAGACCGACTCCGGCGCGGCGGTGAATTTGAAGAAGAGGGTCTGAAAGAGGATGCCGGCGACCAGGAGCTGGCAGATCCAGCTCACGATCTTTGCAGTTTTGGACAGGGCTTCAGCCATTGAAACCTCCCGAGTCGTCCATCGATCACAGTTGAGCACAGGTACGGAGGCCCAGAGCCACCGGATTCTGTAGGAGTCGTTGCGCTGATTCTCTCACCTGCCCTGCAGGGCGTGGGACAATCTGCGCCGATGCTCGACGACTCCGCTTCCCCGACTCCCTCCTCTGCGGCGGTCACGACATGCGACCAACTCGCCACCGGTGCCCTGGAAGGGGTGCTCGCTCCGTGGGGGCTGGCGGTGGTGCGGGTTCCGGAGGGACAGCCGATTGCCGGTTCCTGGTTTGGCGAGCCGGAAGCGGGAATTCGGGGTCAGCAAGTGTTCGTGCGGGGCGACACGCCGGTCCACTCGGCGCTCCACGAAGCCTGCCACTTGATCCTCGCCACGGTCGAAGGCCGCGGGCCGGTCGATGCCGATGCCGGCGGCGATTATGACGAGGAGAACGCCGTGTGCCTACTCCAGATCCTGCTGGCCGAGGGGCTGCCGGGCGTTGGCTCGGAGCGCTTGATGGCGGACATGGACACCTGGGGCTACAGCTTCCGCGAGGGCTCCACCGGCGCCTGGTTCGAGGGCGATGCGGAGGATGCCCGGCAGTGGCTCAGGGAGCGGGGGCTGCTCGATGAAGACGGACGCCCGGTCGCACGCCGGGTGTTCGACACCCCTGAACCTCTCCGACCGGGCAGTTCCAACGATGGCGACTAGGATTCTGGAAGACCACCTGCTCGACTACGACAGCGGCATGGCTCGCGACATCAACTTCGAGCTTCCCACCTGGCAGGGCATGCACCGGCTCGGCGAACATCTGGAGACCCTCTTCGGCACCGTCTCGGGGCAGTGCGAAGAGCAGGTCGTGGAGTCTCCGGTCGGGCCGTGGGTGCTCTCCAGTGTTCTCAGTATCGTCGTCCACCCCTTCCTAGTCTGCCACCAGCTCCGCCGCGAAGCCTAACAGCGCCGCCGCCAGCTCGTCCGGCTTTTCCCACATCAGCCAGTGACCGACGCTGTCGATCTGGACGGCGCCAAAGCTCGCCGTGTGCTCCCGGTTGCTTTCCCAGGCGATGGGGGTGAGCTTGGAGTCGACCAGGCGGAGGGGCAGGTCGAGGGGACCGAGGGTGCCGGCCAGATCGTAGGAGGTGAGTTCCCGGTAGGCCGAGATGCCGACCGCCGGCGGTCCTTCGCCTAGATCTTCCACAATGCGATCGACCACCGCGGGATGCGAGCCTTCGGGCGAGTAGGCCCGCACCATGCGCTCGACATGGCCCGCGAAGTCGCGCTCGAGGTTGGAGGCGTAGTCCTCGACGGCTTTCGGGTCGAATTCTTGCGCGACGTTCTGAATGGCGTCGACGGAGATCAGGCCGGCCACTCGCTCGGCCCCCAGGCGCTCGGCCGCAGCGACCATCACAAAGGCGCCCATGGAGTGGCCGACGAAGATCACCTCGCCGAGCCCTTCCGCCGCCACCACGGCGGCCACGTCGGCGGCGAAGCTCTCCATGGTGAAGTCTTCACGCGCGGCGCCGGACTCGCCGTGGCCGGCGAGGTCGATGGCGACGACCTTGCGGTCCGCCGCCAGGCGGTCCGTCACCGGCTGCCAGTAGCCGGCGTCGCAGCACCAGCAGTGGATCAACAACAGGGGGAGTTCGTTGGTCTTCCGCAGGGCTGGGGTCACCCGGTAGTGGATGGGCACACCGTCCGCCGAGGGGACGGTCTTCGAGGCGGTTCGGGCACCCTCCCCTCGGCCCACCGCGACGAGCGCTCCACCGGTCGCCGCGAGCAGCGGTTCGGCGGAAAGCGGAGAGCCGACGGCCTGGCGCATCCAAGCGTCCGGCGTGAGGCGACCGAGGCGGCTGATGCGCTCGAACTCTTCGCCGAAGGGGCCGGCGAGGGAGCGGAAATGCTCTTCGATCTGGAAGGAGATGAGGTGCCCCAGGGGGTAGTCCGGGGTGTACATGGCGCCGTCCACCATGTGGGAATAGACCGCCAGCAGCGGCACGTCGCGCACCCCGAAGAGGTCCGCGAAGTACCGGTTCCAAACCTCGCCGGCAATTTCGGCCACCGCTTGGCGCATCTCGGCCGGGGTGGCCTCCGGATGATCGTAGAGCCAGCGCCACACCTTCATGTCCGTCAGGGCGACGCCGGCGATTTCGCGGGTACCCCAGAAGGTGTCGAGGGCCGCCCAGTGGCGGCGGTCGGGGTCGTCCTGGGAGAGGCCGAGGACTTCCAGATCGCGATCCTGGAAGACGAAAGCCAGGGCTTCCGTGAAGGCGGTGTTGGGCACGCCCTGGATCAGGGTGTGGTCGATCTCGACGGTGGAAAACACCTGCTCCACGTTGTGGCCCAGCTCGTGGACGGCGATGTTGTAGCCCTTGTAGTCCATGCCCTTCTCACCGACCCGGGTGCGCAGGTGGGCCTTGTCGTCGCGCCGGGCGGGGCCGAAGGCGTGGCCGGCGCCGCGGGAGGGCTCGACGGCGATGCGCGCGGCCAGAAACTCTGAGCGCTCCGGCGTGAAGCCCAGCTCTTCGAGGATGCGCGGCATGTCCGCCGCGAAGGCGTCGGCGGTGGGATAGCGCCGGCGGGTGAGGGCGTCGAGTTCCGCTTCGTCGCGGCCGCCGCCGGGCTTGAAGCCGGCATACCAAATGTCGAAGGGTTCGAGGGGCCGGCCGAGGCGCTCGGCGACGAGCTTCGCCGCCGCCACGCCGTGGGGCGAGGACAACACGGCATCGAACAGCGCTTCGACCTCGCGCTCGGGAATTTCGCGGTTGTCCTCGAAGCGCCGGTCGATGTAGGTGGGGAGCGCCGGCGAGTAGGGATCCGCCGCCCGCTGCGCCCGGAAAACCGCCAGCCAATGGCGATAGCGCTCGTCTTCCTCCCGGGCGCGCAACGCCGGCTCGGCGGCGACGGGCGCCCCCGGAGCCGGCTCGACGGCGTTCGATCCCGGCGCCCAGTCGAAGCTCGGATTATCGATCACCACCGCCGGCACCTCTTGTCGCACGATGCGTTCGAAGACTCGCTGGATCATGCGCTGCTTGGGTAGGCCTTCGGGGTCCGCATAGCGGGCTTTCAGTTCGTCGCGCAGTCCCCAGTGGCTGATCAGCCGCAGGCCCTCCGGGAAGAGGCGCTCGCCCTCCTCCGTGAGCAGGTGATGCATGTGGATGTTGTAGCCGTTGATGTAGCTGTCCGCCGCGGCCATGGCGGCGGCGATCCCCTGCTGGACTTCCGCCGGTACCCGCGGGCCAAAGCTGCCGGCGAGGCGCGTTTCGGCCCACTGGCGGCGGTCCCACTCCAGGCCCTCGGCGAGGCGCTCGGCGAGGGTGGTTTGCGGAAAGTTGAGCAGCGCGACGAAGGCGATCTTGCCGGCGTAGAGATCCTCTTCGATGTGCGAGTCCGGCGACAGGGCGGCCAGCCGGCGGTCGAGCGGCAGCATCGGGCCGATTTCGAGATCTGCCCCACGGCGCAGGTCGCGTATCAGCGAGGTCATGTAGCCGCCGATGCGTTCGCGGGCGAACTCGAAGCGCTGAAAGGTGAGATCGAGTTCGTCGCCACGGGGCAGGAACTCGGCCACCGCGAACGCTTCGAGATCACCATCCGCAGGAGTCCACCGAGCGGTGATCTGGTGGACGCCGCGCTCGATGCGCTGACGCTCCTCTTCGCCGTGTAAAGCGAGCAATCGCTCCTTGGCGACCGTCGCGGACACTCTGGGATCCACCGCTTCGCGAGCCAGTGCGGCCACGGGCAGCAAAGAAAGCGAGACGACAACCGTCAGAGTTCGGAGCTTTGAGTAGTCCATCAGGGATCCTCGTGGTGAATGCTTGCGGTTGGAGCGGCTTTGTGACGATCGACCAATTCGGTCAGTTCGCCGCTGGTCACCCCCAGGCGCCGCGCCGTCGCGGCGGCCAAGGAACTGGACGCCACTCCCGGCAGGAATTGATAGGTCGGCGTGTCGGCATCGTCGATCTCGGCCTGCAGGAAGCGCAGCCCGATGACCTTCGAAGTGGCCTCGAGGCGCCGCACGAAATCCAGGAAATGACTGCTCGCCAGGGCCAGCGGCCCGAGCCGCTCGAGCAGAGCGAGCACCATGGAGACAATGTCCTCCGCTTCGGAGGGATTGGTGCCGGAGCACAGCTCATCGAGGATCACCAGGGAGCGCGGCCCGACGGACTCGAACAAGGTGCGAATACGCACCAGCTCGGTGCCCAGGCGGCCCTCGGACTGGTCGGCGCTGGCGTCGTGTAGGAGCGAAGCGAAGAGGCCGTCCACCAGCGGCAGGCGGGCCTTGGACGCCGGAACATAGAGCCCCGCCTGGCCGAGGATCTGAGCGATACCGACGGCCTGGAGCAGACGGGTCTTGCCGCCGGAGTTGGGGCCGGTGATCAGAGTGGTGGACGCCATCGGCGCCGATAGGGCGTTGGGCACCGGCGCCTCGCCGCGCACCAGCAGATGGGGATTGAACAGCCCTGCGAGGGAAAGATCGTCGCCCCCCAACTCCGGAAGACAGACCGCGAGATGGCGCTCTGCGGCCCGTTCGGCGAACTGTAGGGAGGTCAAGTAGAACTCCAGATGGCCGAGGATCTGGACCATTGGCCGCAGGAACGGGGCGATCTCCTGATAGACCGCCAGGATCAGCCGCTTGACCACCTCGGCGCGGTCCAGCCGGTGGCCCCGGAGCGCCAGTCGCAGCCGGTCCCAGGCGCGGCCGAGGAGGTTGCGGTGGAAGGGGTTGTCGCGATCTTCAGCCAGCTCCAGCAGGGTGAGGTCACGAATCTGGCCATCGGCCCCGAGGTGAAGGTCCACCCGCACCCGGGCCGCCTGGTCGTGGTAGTCGAGAAGCGCCGCCAGGGTGCGGTGCTCCTCCGTCGCCCGGATCTCCTCGCCCGCCTGATGCAGGCGCCGCAGCCCTGAGTTCGCGCCGCTGAAGCCATCGACCATCGCCGTGACGATGCGGCGCACCTGACGCAGGATGTCGAGGCGGAAGAGGGCCATGTCGAGGCGGGCCCCGGAGTGGGGCGCCTTGAACATCGACACCAGCACCACCAGTTGGCGATACAGGGCCTGAGCGCGGTCGCGCAGCTCGTCGTCGGCCTGGAGTTCCCGCAGGATGTCCTGCCGAAAGCGCACCGCCGCCGCGGCGCGCGGCGGCTGGCCCAGCACCCGCAGCAGGAAGCGATGGTTCACCCGGTAGCGATGGCCGCCGAAGGACAGGGTGAGGCCGTCGCGCACGAAGTCCTCGAGGAAGAGGTCGCGGGCGAAGAGATCCGGCTGCCAGGGGGAGGGAGAGAGCGGCGCATCGCCCAGGGCCTGGTCCAGGGCGAGGGATTTCTCGCTGCCGAGAAAAGCCATCTCCAGCAGCTCCCCCAACAGGGATCGATCGACGCCGGAACGGCTTTCGTGGTGGAGGAGATCGGGCAGCGGCGGGGCTGCCACGGAAGTCGGCCGCTGGCCCATCGCAGTAGAGTACCAGCATGCTGCGGACGCTCAAGGAGCTGTGGCCGTCCGGCGCCAGCGCCGGCGCCGGACGGCGGTAGCCCGTCGTTCCTGTCGGGGGCCGAGGGCGCTGCGAGCGTCGGCTGGGAGGCAAGGCAGGTGCCCTGCCCTCGCCCTCGAATGAACTGCTGGCCGAAGGCGAAGCGGCTCCGGAGCTTGTCAAGCTCGATGGTGGAAGTCCTGGAATTGGAGGCACCGGCAGGCGCCGGCCGGCTGCTCGGCGAGACGGAGCTGTTGCTGATCGAAATCTCGTGCTTTCGCTTTCGTCCGACTGGCGGACGGCGGCCTTCGCCCAGCACGCGGGGACGCGGAGCGGGAGCGAACGGCGGGAATAGACGACCGCACGCCTTCTCCCCGGTTGTGCGATCATTCTCTTCAATGACCAACGCTCCACCCGTGCTCACGCTGCGCACCGTTCCGATCTTTCCGCTCACCGGCGTCGTACTGCTGCCTTCTTGCCTGCTGCCGCTTCACGTCTTCGAGCCGCGCTACCGCAACTTGGTGGAGGACGCGATGGAGGCCGAACGCACCATCGGGATGATCCAACCGCGGACGCCGTCGATGGTGCCGGCCAGGGACCATTCTCCCCAGATCGAAGCGAGCGGAACGGATGCGGCCGAAGAGGCGCCAGCCACCTACCCGGTGGGATGTATCGGCCGCATCGAGCAGTGCGAGGCGCAGAGCGGTGGCCGGTTCTTGATCGTGCTGCGCGGCATGCAGCGGTTCCGGGTGGTGCGCGAGCTCAAGTTGGAGCGTGGCTACCGCCGGGTGGAGGCGGATCCCTCGGAGTTCGCGGCGGACCTCTATGAGAGCGAGATCGAAGTGGATCCGCAACCGGTCCTCGACGCCCTCCAGCAGAATCGCAATGCCGAGGTGGACTTCGACCAATTGAAGGATCTTTCCGGGCCGACGGTGGTCAACGGACTGGCGGCGGCGCTGCCCTTCTCGCCGGCGGAGAAACAGGCCCTTCTCGAAGCCGAGGGACCGGAGGCGCGGCGCGACCTGTTGGCCTCGCTCCTCGGCATGGGCTTCGACCTGAAAGCCCTCGCCACCGACGAACCCTCGCCCATCAACTAGCAGGCGGCTGAAAAGGACCGGTTCTCCATCTCCCAACCCCTTTTCGGCGACCTCAAAGGCATCAAGGCATCCCAGCGCCGGGCCCTGGAACGCACCTGGCGGCGCAGGGTTTCGCCCCGGGAAGTCGTGTCGCCGGAACTTGCCCGGCACCTGGCCGCCGTGTCGCGAGACCTCGGCCGTCAGGTCGGCGTGCTGATCACCCGGGAAGGGTCCATCCGCAACGTGATGGTGGGCGACGCCTTCCAGCTCCAGCTACCGGATGTCGGCCGGCTGCGCGGCGGCGGGCGACGGTTCCGAGGCTTGCGGTTGGTCCACACCCACCTGCGCGGCGAGGGCTTGAGCGAAGACGACCTCAACGACCTCGCCCTCCTACGGCTCGACATGGTGGCGATGATCGAAGCGCTGCCGGAGGGCGATGCCGGCCGCCTGGAGGTGGCGCATCTCTCCGCGGCGCCGCCGGCCGAGGAGGCTGCCTGGGAGGATTCCTTTCACCGGATCGAGGCGCCGGACGTTCACCGCCTCGAGCTGGATGCCGACGCCACCATGCGGGCCCTCGAAGAGGAACTCGCCCGCACCGCCGACGATGCCGCCCTGGTCGGCCGGGAAGCCGCCCTGGTGGTGGGCCTGGATCCGGACGACGATCGCTTCGCGGAAACCCTGGAACTGGTGCGTTCGGCCGGCGTGGCGGTGAGCGGCATCACCCGCCAGCGGCGGCGCAAGCTCCACCCACGCACCGTGGTGGGACGCGGCAAGCTGCGGGAGATTGTGCTTCAGGGCATGCGCCAGGGGGCCGAGGTGGCGATCTTCGACGTCGATCTGCAACCGGCCCAGGCGCGGGCCTTCGAGGAGGCCACGGGACTGCGCTCGGTGGACCGTACCCAGCTCATCCTCGACATCTTCGCCCAGCGGGCGCGGAGTAGCGACGGCAAGCTGCAGGTGGAACTGGCGCAGCTCAAGTATTCCCTGCCCAGGCTCTCAGGCAGCGAGGCCGGCCGCTCTCGCCAGGTCGGCGGCATCGGCGGCCGGGGACCCGGCGAAACGGTGCTCGAGGTGAGCCGGCGGCGCATTCGCGACCGCATCGGCGCCCTCGAGAAGCGAGTGGCCGCCCTCGCCCGGCAGCGCGACCTGCGGCGCCAGCGGCGACGCCGCCAGCGGCTCCCGGTGTTGTCGATCATCGGTTACACCAATGCCGGCAAGAGCACTCTGCTGAACGCCCTGACGGACAGCCGCATCCAGGCCGCCGACCAGCTCTTCGTGACCCTCGATCCCACCAGCCGGCGGCTGCGTTTCCCACGCGAAGGGGAGGTGATTGTCACCGACACGGTGGGATTTCTGTCGGATCTGCCGAAGGATCTGGTGGCGGCGTTCCACGCCACCCTGGAAGAACTGGCCGAGGCCGATCTCCTGCTGCACGTCGCCGATGCCGCCGACCCGCGCCTGGACGACAAGCTGGCGGCGGTGGAAGGCCTGGTGGAGGAACTCGGCCTCGGCGAAGTGGAGCGCCTGGTGGTGCTGAACCAGTGCGATCGCCTGCCCCGGGAGACGGCGGCGGCCCTCGCCCACCGGTATCGGGGCGTCGCCATCAGCGCCCTCGAGCGGCAGGGACTGCGGGAGCTGTTGACGGAGGCCGAAGAGCGGATCGGCCGACGGTGGAAATCCCTGGAGGAGTGGTCTCGGACCACCCATTCCAAAGTGGAGACTTAGTTTCCTCACCGTCTGATTAACTACCTGCTATACTTTTTGACCCTCGAAGCGGTCAGCGCGATGTTGGGAACTCGGTCCCCGGACCGTTTCGACTCGACCCGATGATTTCGGTTCTCGAAACTCTATTCGCAGAACCTATCCATCCGCTCGTACCCGGCTCAAGAACCAAGGAGATACGAAGCATGTTGAGTTTCAAACGCGTCACCGTCGCGATCGCCCTGTTGGCGGTCGTCGCCGTGCCCGCCTTCGGCGCCAAAGCGCCGACCCACAATCGCGATCTCGAAATGGGCATCGCCGCTCCGGCGGCGACCCAGAAGATCGGCAATGAGCGGGTGGATCTCGCCACCGGCGTACCGGTCGCTCTCTACCATCAGAACTTCAAGGCCGACCACGCCGCTCCGGAGGAGATGGCGAAGCAGTACCTGCGAGCGGCCGAGGGACTGCTCAAGCTGAACGATCCGAGCCTGAACGACCTCAAGCACCACGCCACCCAGGAAGCTCTTTCCGGCCACGTGGTGCGCTACCGCCAGCAATATGACGGCGTGCCCGTCTACGGCGGAGAGGTCACCATCAAGATCAACAACGACGATCGCGTGACCTTCGTGATGAACACCTACAAGAAGGGTGTGGACGTGGACACGACGGCGCCTACCGTCTCCGCGGAGCAGGCGCGCACCATCGCCCACGACTACCTGAATGCGAGGGGCGGCTTCCACTTCGACCGCGCTTCGCTGGTGATCTACCCGGGCGCGACGGCGGGACGTTTGGCCCACCGCATCTACTCGAGCCCCAAGGTCGCCCCGATCGGTGACTGGGAGGTGCTGGTGGACGCCCACACCGGCGAGATCTTCCGGGTGCAGGACAAGATGGCCTACGGCGGCTCCACTTCCGTGGACGGCACCGGCGACGTGTTCGAACCGGACCCGCTGACCTCCGCCACCGCCACCTACGGTGACACCGGCTACGTGGACGGCAACGACGCCGACACCGCGCAACTGCTGGCGGAAATCTTCAGCCGCACCCTGCAGGACATCACCCTCGACTCCGGCACCCACAGCCTGGTGGGCCCCTGGGCCGAGATCACCGACTGGGCCTCGCCCTTCAAGGGCCTTTTCACCCAAGCCAGCTCGGACTTCGCCTTCACCCGTGAGCAGGACGGCTTCGAAGCGGCGAACACCTACTTCCACATCGACGTCTACATGCGCTATCTGAACGACACTCTGGGCTTGAACATCGAGCCTTACCAGTATCCGGGTGGCGTGCAGTTCGACCCGCACGGCTTCAACGGTGCCGACAACTCGTCCTACTCCTCCGGCACCGGCCGGCTGCAGTTCGGTGAGGGCGGCGTGGACGACGCCGAGGACGCCGACGTGGTGATCCACGAACTCGGCCACGGTCTGCACGACTGGGCCACCGTCGGCGGCCTGTCGCAGGTCGAGGGTTTGTCCGAAGGTATCGGCGACTACGTCGCCGCCGAGTACAGCCGCTTCTTCGGCTTTTGGGATCCGGCCGACGATGGCTACGACCACGTCTTTTCGTGGGACGGCCACAACGCCTTCTGGGGCGGCCGCCGGTCCGACTGGAACGACACCCGCACCTACCCGCAGGACCTCTCCGGCGGCATTCACACCCAGGGCCAGTTCTGGTCCTCCTGCAACATGGATGTGTGGGACGCCATCGGCCGCGACCTCTCCGTGACCGCCCACTGGGAGGGCCTGAAGGCCACCAACAACGGCACCAACCAGGACGATGCCGCCGCAGCGGTGGTGCAGGCGGCGGCGGACCTCGGCTTCGACCAGGCAGACATCGACGCGATCGTCGGCGTCTTCCAGGGCTGCGGCTACAGCGTCACCGCGCCGCCGATCTTCGCCGACGGCTTCGAGTCCGGCGACATTCTGGCCTGGAGTTCTTCCGTCGAGTAGTTCCGGCGCTAGCGCTGGGCTGAAACACCAACGCCCCCTCTTCGGAGGGGGCGTTTTTCGTATTTGGGGCCGGTCGACCCGGCCGCACCTACTCGTAAAACAGCGGGAACTTTTGCGGGGCGCCTTCGTGCATCAGGCGGTAGACGGCGTCGAAGATGTCTTCTCGGTTGGGCTTGGAGAAGTAGTCACCGTCGGAGCCGTAGGCCGGCCGGTGGGGATGGGCGGTCAAGGTGCGGGGGCCGGCGTCGAGCCAGTCCCAGCCGCCCTGCTCTTCGAGCACCTGCTGCATCATGAAGGCGGAGGCACCGCCGGGCACGTCCTCGTCCAGGAAGAGCACCCGATGGGTCTTCTTGAGGGATTCGAGAATGCGGCTCTCGCGGTCGAAGGGTAAGAGGGTCTGCACGTCGATGATCTCGACCTCGATGCCCACCTCGGCGAGCTGCTCGGCGGCATCCTGGGCGATGCGGCAGTTGGCGCCGTAGGTCACCAGGGTGACATCGGTCCCCTCACGCAGCACCTCCGGCACGCCCAGCGGCACGGTCATCTCGGCGAGGTTCGACGGCAGGGTTTCCTTACTGCGGTAGCCGTTCAACACCTCGATCACCAGGGCCGGATCGTCCGACTGGAGCAGGGTGTTGTACATGCCGGCGGCGCGGGTCATGTCCCGAGGCACGCAGATGTACATGCCGCGCACCAGGTTGAGGATGCCCGCCATCGGCGAGCCGGAGTGCCATACGCCCTCCAACCGGTGGCCGCGGCTGCGCACGATCACCGGTGCCATCTGGCCGCCGTGGGTACGCCAGCGCACCGTCGCCAGATCGTCGGACATGATCTGCAGAGCGTAGAGCACGTAGTCGAGATACTGGATTTCCGCCAGCGGCCGCAAGCCCCGCATCGCCATACCGATGGCCTGGCCGAGGATGGTGCATTCGCGGATGCCGGTATCCGCCACCCGCAAAGGCCCGAAGATTTCCTGCAAACCGGTGAAGCCCTGGTTGACGTCGCCCAGGTACCCGAGATCCTCGCCGAAGGCGACCAGTTCCGGGCACCGTTCGAGGGCCGCCTCGAAGCAGGCGTTCAGGATCTCGAAGCCCTTCTTGCGCGGGGCGTCGACAGCGTACTCCGGCGCCACCACCGGCACGGCGAGGGCGGAGCGCCCCGTTTCGCTGTAGAGGTTGGAGGAATAGCGCTCGCGGTGGAGGGGCTTCTGGTCAGTTTTCCAGTCGATCAGGGCGCGCCGCGCAGGGCTTTCTTCGTCCCGCACCGCCAGCAGCACATCGTGCGCCGCGGCCAGCAGATCGCGGCGGAAGGGCGCCGATTTGCGCGTCAGCCTCGCGGCGGTTTCGCGGATGCGGTCGGCCGCCGCGGTGGTGCCGGCGAGATCCTCGAACAGCCCGACGACGACCTTGCGCTCGTCGTCGATCGCCTGCCGGTAAGCCTGCCAAGCCGCCTGCTGGGCTTCTTTGACCCCGGAACGCTCCTCCTGCTCCAGGGCGTGCAGCTCGCCGTCTTCGGCCAATCCTCGATCGAGCAGCCAGACGCGCATGCGCACCAGGCAGTCGTTCTCGCGCTCCCAGGCGAGCCGCTCGGCGGACTTGTAGCGCTCGTGACTGCCGGAGGTGGAGTGGCCCTGCGGCTGGGTCAGCTCCGTGACATGGACGATCGCCGGCACGTGCTCCAGCCGGACGATTTCCGCCGCCGCCAGGTAGGTATCGCACAGTTGTGGGTAGTCCCAACCGGGCACCGTGTAGAGGTCAAAGCCGCGGTCGTCTTTTCCCCCATCCGCACTTCTCGAGCGGCGGAAGCCGGACAGCATCTCGGACACGTTGTCCTTGGTGATCTGGAAGTCATTGGGCACGGAAATGCCGTAGCCGTCGTCCCAGATCGAGAGCAGCATCGGCGCCCCGAGCACGCCGGCGGCATTGATCGTCTCCCACACCATTCCCTCGGCGCAGGAGGCGTTGCCGATGGTGCCGAAGGCGATCTCGTCGCCGTTGCGCGAGAAACCCTCGAAGCCCTCCTGCAAACCGTCCAGTTCCCGGTACAGGTTGGAGGCATAGGCCAGGCCCAGGAGGCGGGGCATCTGCGAGCCGGTGGGAGACACGTCGGCGGAGGAGTTGAACTGCTCCGTCAGCGGCCGCCAGCGGCCCGCCGCATCGAGGCTGCGGGTGGCGAAGTGGCCGTTCATCTGCCGCCCCGCCGAGGCCGGTTCGCGCTCCAGGTCCGTGTCGGCATAGAGCTGAGCGAACATCTCCTCGACGGAGAGCAATCCCAGGGCCATCATCATCGTCTGGTCGCGGTAGTAGCCGGAGCGAAAGTCGCCGTGCTGGAAGGCGCGGGCGAGAGCCACCTGAGGTACTTCTTTACCGTCGCCGAAAATCCCGAACTTGGCCTTGCCGGTGAGTACTTCCTTGCGCCCGAGCAGACTGGCTTCGCGGCTGCGGACGCAAATACGGTAGTCCCGCAGCACGCTCTCACGGCTCAACACATAGTCGGCGCCGCTCCGTTCGGGAGCCGTCGGCGCGGAGGTTTCTAGGATTTCGCTGGTCATGAGTTCGATCTTGTGGGTTTCGATTCTGAGGCCATTGATTCTTCCGAGGCCGCCCTCTCTGGCTAGCGCGCCGCCAGGCGCTCGACTAGCGCCCGCATCGCTCCCTGGGTTTCGTCGCTGAACCAGGCTTCGACAAAGGAGTCGAGCTGGAATTCCAGCTCGTCGAAGGCTCGATGGAGGTCCGCCCGGGTGACCTCTCGAGTCTTCTGGACCGCCGCCGGAGGCAGCGCCAGCAGTTGCCGGCACCAGTGCAGCGCACGGTCTGCGACCTTTTCCGCCACCGTCAGCTCGTCGACAAAGCCCAGCTTGAAGGCTTCGTCGGCGGAGATCAGGGATCCGTGCAAACACAAGCGCTCGGCGTGCCGAGCGCCGACGCGGCGGGCGAGAGCGGTGTACACGACGCCGGGCACCGGCAAACCGACCTCCACCTCGTTGAAACCGATCTTGTAGGAGCCCTCGGCCATCACCCGATAGTCGCAGAAGATCGCCATGATGGCGCCACCGGCCGGGCTGTGCCCGGTCACCGCCGCCGCCACCGGCACCGGCGACAGGGCGATGGCCCGCATCAGGCCGAAGAGGTTCTCGAGGAACGGCGCGATGGCGTCGCGATCCAGACCCAGCAGCAGCGGCACGTCGAGACCGGCGGAGAACATCCCCGGGCGGCCGGACAGCATGATCGCTTCCACCCCCATGCCGGGAGCGTCCTCGATCGCCTTGCGCAGGCCGGCGATCAGCTCGGGACTGAGGGCGTTGACCGGCGGTCGCGCCAGGCGCAGTTCCCGAATCGAGTCGTGATCGATGATTTCGAACATCGCGGCAACCTCCGGGGTGCTAAAGCGACGGCTTCGAGCCTCGGAGAGGGGGGAGAGGCTGGGCACCGCTGGGGAAAAGAAATGGCTCCTGGGGAGGGATTTGAACCCCCGACCAATCGGTTAACAGCCGACCGCTCTACCGCTGAGCTACCCAGGAGTATGGGCTTGAGTACAACGCGCCCGAGCCGCGAATTTTAGGCCTTCACGAGGGGATCTGTCAAATTCGTCCGAGGGGGAACGGAGCGGCGCTCCGAGCCCGAGGGGCGAGGCGACGCTATAGGCGCCGGAGACCGGGGTGAGCCTGAAAAGACGAGTCTTTTCAGACGAGGGGCGGACCGCGGGCGGGGCGCCTAGCCCCCTGGAAAAACATCTAGCAGCGCTGCTGAAATCATGCGCGAAGCGCGTCGTCAGCAGCCTGCTAGCGCTCCCTACTGCTGCAGGGCGTTGTCGAGGAAGGGCTTGAGCTTGCCGGAGCGGCTCGGATGCCGCAGCTTGCGCAGCGCCTTGGACTCGATCTGCCGGATCCGCTCGCGGGTGACGTTGAAGGACCGGCCCACCTCTTCGAGCGTGTGCTCGGATCCCTCGCCCACCCCGAAGCGCATCTTCAAGACCAGCTCTTCGCGCGGAGTCAGGGTCTTCAACACGCCGCGGGTCTGGTCCTTCAGATTGCCGAAGATCACCGAGTCGATGGGCGACACGGCGTTCTTGTCTTCGATGAAGTCGCCGAGGTGCGAATCTTCCTCTTCGCCGATCGGGGTTTCCAGCGAGATTGGCTCTTGGGCGATCTTCATGATCTTGCGCACCTTCGAGGCCGGCAGGTCCATGCGCTCGCCGATCTCCTCGGCGGTGGGCTCGCGGCCCAGCTCCTGCACCAACGAGCGGCTGGTGCGGGTAAGCTTGTTGATGGTCTCGATCATGTGGACCGGGATGCGTATGGTCCGCGCCTGGTCGGCGATCGCCCGGGTGATGGCCTGGCGAATCCACCAGGTCGCATAGGTCGAGAACTTGTAGCCCCGGCGGTACTCGAATTTCTCCACCGCCTTCATCAGCCCGATGTTGCCCTCCTGGATGAGATCCAGAAACTGCAGGCCGCGGTTGGTGTACTTCTTGGCGATGGAGACCACCAGCCGCAAGTTGGCGACGATCAGCTCTTCCTTCGCCTGCTCGCAGATGTCCTCGCCCTTGCGGATCTTCTTGATGGTGTTGCCGATCTCCGCGTGGGTGGTGCCGTAGCGCTCCTCGATCTCCCGCAGTTTGCCGCGGTACTTATCGATGCGGCGACGGTGCAGCGCCTGCAGTTCCTCGTTGGACTCGCGCTTCAAGGCCTTCTGGGCGCGCTTGATGTCCTGCTCAAAACGGGAGAACTGCTTGTCGATGCCCTTCAAATAATCGACCATGCGGTTGCGCGCCTGCACGCTGAAGTCGATCGAGCGAATGGCCTTGGCGATGCGCGCCACCACCCGGTCGATCTGGCGGTCGATCTCCAGGAACTTGTCGCTGCCGTCCTTGCAGCGCCGCTGACGCTTGCGCAGATCCTTGATCTCCTTGTCGTCGACAGCGATCTGCTCGAAGACCTTGAGGTTCTTCTTGATGCGGTCCGCGGCCTTGGCATCGAGCGGCTCGTCCGGCGCCAGGGCCATCAGCTCCTGGAGCACCCGCTTGTCCTTCTGGGCCAGCTCGTTCAAACGCAGCAGCTCGCCGAGCACCAGATCGTTCTCGCACAGCGCCTCGTAGATCAGCCACTCACCCATTTCGATGCGCTGGGCGATCTCCACCTCGCCCTCACGGTCGAGGAGCGGCACGGTGCCCATTTCCCGCAGGTACATGCGGACCGGGTCGTTGGTCTTCTCGTGGACCGTCAGGCCGTATTCCGGAGAATCGTCGTCCTTCTTCTCGAACTCCGTCGAGCCGGACTCGATGTCCTCGCGGTTCTGGTAACGCTCGGGCCGGTCGATGACGTCGATCCCGAAGGCGGTGAAGCGCACGTACACTTCGTCCAGCTCGTCCGGCAGCGCCACCACTTCTTCCGGCAGCATCTCGTAGATCTCGTCGTAGAGCAGGTAGCCCTTCTCACGACCGAGTTCGATGAGCTGCCTCACCGATGCATGGCGGTCCTCAACGTTGGCCGACTTGCCGCCTCCGTTGGATTTCCTTGTGCCCATAAGATTCCCTCAAATCGAAGGCCGCTACCAAACACAACGCTCGGGCGGCCAATGGCGAGCGCAGCGAGCGCGTCGGCAGACGGTGCCGGCGACCACCCTTCAGGGCCGGCCGCCATGTACGAGATGGCTGAGCTCCGTTTTCTCCCTCACGAGACGGTCGAGGCGTTCCGCGTCAGCCGCTTTTTGGGCCTCCTGGATTTCTCGCGCAAGCTCTTTGAGACGCCCTTGGCGCCATCGACGCGTCAAAAGTCCCAAGGACTCTTCGAGTCCGGGACCTTCGGAGCCAAACGACGTTTGTAACAAAACCAGTGCGAAACGGTCAACTTCTCCCGTTCCTTGTCCCCTAGCGGGACCTTGAAGTCCCGCCAGAACGGCATCGGAGGCCGGTGCCTCGCCGTTCTCTCTATATAGAGTGCAGAAAACACGGAAAATATTCCTACATTGGGGATCGAGGAAAACTTCCGGCGGCGGCAGCGCCTCGGCGGACGGGATCTCCGACTCGCCGCTCAGGAGCTGGCGCAGCACGCGTTCTTCGGTACTGCGAACCGGCCCCGGCGGCGCCAGCGGGCGCTCCCCCTCTCGTTCCTGCGGCTGTGGACCGGAGCGAAAGCGGGCTTCCCGCGATGCTTCGACCTGCCCCTTTCCCAGCACCTCGACGGGTAGGTCCAGCCGCCCGGCGGCGCGATTGAGGTAGCCGTAGCGCAGCACCGCGTCGGGGATCGGGCGCAGCAGAGTGACCACTTCGCGAGCCGCCCGGGCCTGAGCCTGGGGCTCCCCGGTGACCCCCGGCGGCGTCAGGCGCTCGATCTCCGCCAGAATGCCGTCCGGCGCGTGATCGATCGCCCGGGCGACCGCCTTTTCCCCGTCTGCGAGGCGCAGGGAATCCGGATCGTGCCCTTCGCCGAAGGAAGCCCGGTAGACCGCCAGGCCCTCCGCCAGCAGGATCGGCAACGAGCGGCGGAAGGCCTCCTCGCCGGCCCGATCGCCGTCGTAGCCGATCACCACTTCTTCGGCGAAGCGTCCGATCAAGTGCGCTTGATCGGCGGTGAGGGAGGTGCCCATGCTCGCCACCGAGGCATCGAAGCCGGCGGCGGCGGCGGCGATGACGTCGAAGTAGCCCTCCGTCAACACCACCCGCCCGGTCTCCCGGGCCGCCCGGCGCGCCTGGAACAGGCCGTACAGGAGGGTACCTTTGTGGAAGCGGTCCGTCTCGCGAGTGTTGATGTACTTGGCCTTGTCGTCCCCCAGGGTGCGGCCGCCGAAACCCACTAGCCGGCCGGAAGTGTTGTGGATGGGGAACATCAGCCGGTGGCGGAAGCGATCATACAGGTCGCCGCTCTTCTTCGACCGGCCGGCGAGACCGGCGGCGATCAGGTCCTTCGCCCCCACCTTGCCGCGCAGGGCATCGAGCATGTGCTGCCAGCCGTCCGGCGCATAGCCCAGGCCGAAGCGCTCGATCAGCTCCTCCGGAATACGCCGCCGCCGCAAGTACTCATAGGCCGCCTTCGATTTCATCAGGCGGTCCCGGAAGAACTCCTCGGCCGCCGCCAGGGCGCCCTCGATGTCCGCTTCGTCGCCCTTGCGGCGGCGATTCTTGCGGGCGGTGATCGGCACGCCGTAGCGCAGCGCCAGAGACTCGATGGCCGCCGGGAAGTCATCGCCGGACAACTCCATGTGCAGCTTGATCGCGTCGCCACCGGCGCCGCAGCCAAAGCAGTAGTAGAGCCCACGATCCGGGTCGACGCTGAAGGATGGAGTCTTTTCTTTGTGCAGCGGACAAAGGCCTTCGTGGCGCTGCCCTTTGGGGGTCAAGCGAGTGTGGTCGGCGGCAATGTCGACAATGTCGATGGCGTCGCGCACCGCCTGCACGAGCTGCGGCGTCAAGTCGATGTTGCCGAAGGCCACCCGCTCAGGCCCCCCGCAGCACGGCCACGGTGGCGCCGTCGCCGCCCTCGCGCCGGCCGCCGGAGCGCTGCCCGTTGACCGCCGGATGGCGCCGCAGATGCTCTCGGACGGCGTCGCGTAGCCGGCCGGTGCCGTGGCCGTGAACGATGCGCACCTCACTGCGGCCGGCGAGGAGGGCGCGATCGAGGTAGCGATCCAGCTCTTCCAGGGCCGGCTCGACGCGGCTCCCGAGAAGCTTCAATTCACCGTTGACCTCCGACCCGGCGAAATCCGAGGCGCCGCCGGCCGCGGCGGTTCTCTTGCGCAGCCCCCTCAACTTCTTCGGGGACTTCTTCGGCGCCACCCGCTCCAACTCTTTGAGGCGACACCGCACCCGCTTACCCTTGACGCTCAACTCCGCCCGGTCGCCGCTCAACTTCTCCAGCACGCCCTGCCAGCCGAAGGCGGTGTGGCGCACCGTGTCGCCGACCTCCGGCGCGGCGCCGTCACCGGATGGCGGGACCTCGATCTCCGGCGCGTCTTCGAACAGCCGCTGGGTCGCCTCGACCTCCAGATTCTTGCGGCGCCCGGCTTCGAACTGTTGGCGAATGGTCTCCGTTTCGCGGCGCAGGTTGGCGAGGGTCTCGCGGCGAAAGTCCTCCAGCTCCGCCCGGGAACGCCTGGCGACTCCTCTGCGCTCCGCTTCCAGGCTGAGACGCGCCTCTTCGAGGGCCTGGCGCTCCGCCGCCACCTCGTCGGACCGCTGACGCGCCTCGTCCCGCGCCTCTTCCGCTTCGCGCTTCAAGGTCTCCATCTCGGCGATCAGCCGCCGCAGATCGCGATGCTCCGGATCGAGGCGCGCTTCGGCCCGGTCGAGCCATTCCGCCGGCAGCCCGAGGCGCCGGGCGAGGGCTAGAGCTTCGCTGCCGCCGGGCGGACCCGGACGCAGGCGGAAGGTCGGTTGGCCGGTCTCGCCGTCGAACTCCATCGCCGCGCAGCCGGCGCCCTCCAACTCCATCGCCTCCGCCGCCACCGGCGCCAGGTGGGTGGTGACCAGCGCCAGGCTGCCGGCCCGAGTCACACCTTCGAGCAGCGCCGTAGAGAGGGCGGAGCCCTCCGCCGGATCGGTTCCGGAGCCCAGTTCGTCGAGCAGCAGCAGGCTGTCCGGCGACGCCGCCTGCCAGGCCTCTTCGAGACGCAGGAGACGGCCGCTGAAGGTCGACCGGTCGCGCATCAGATCCTGCTCGTCGCCGACCGTGGCAACCACCCGGCGGAGCACCGGCAAGCGACTGCCGCTAGCCGCCGGCACCGGCAAGGCGCACTGGTTCGCCAACACCAGGAGACCCAAGGTCTTCAGAGCGACGGTCTTGCCGCCGGCGTTGGGACCGGTGAGCACCAACGACCGCAGCTCCGGCGACATTGTCAGCTCCAGAGGCACCACCTCGCCCCCGTGGCCGGCCTGACCGAGGGCTCGCTCGCGCAGTTCCGCCAAGCGCGGATCGAGCAGCGGGTGACGGGCGCCGGCGAGGTGGAGATCGTGGCGCTCAGCGAGATCGACCAACCGGCCCTCCACCTGCTCGGCGAATCGGAACGCCGCCTGCTGCACATCGAGGTCCGTCAACAGGGCGGCGTGGGCCTCCACCGCCGGCCGCCGACGGCGCGCCTCGGCCAGCAGGTCGCGCAGAATGCGGGCGCGCTCTTCCTCTTCGTCCTCCACCGCCTGCTGCAAGGTATTGTTCGCCTCGACCACCTCCAGGGGCTCGAAGTAGAAGCTCCTGCCGGAGCCCGAGCGGCCGTGCACCAGCCCCGGCAAGCGGCCCCGGGAGCCGGCCTGCAGCATCACCACCAGGCGCCCGCCGCGCATCGGCACCGTCGACTCGCTCAGGTGGTCGTCGTGGTCTCCGACGTAGGTGCCGAGCTGGTTGTAGACCTGGTCGCGGGCGCCGCGAATCTGCTGGCGCAGGCGGGTCAGCTGCGGGCTGGCGTCGTCCCGCACGGCGCCCTTCTTGTCGAGCTTGGCGTGGACATCGCGCACCAGCGAGGAGAGGTCTTCCAACTCCTCGGCCCGCCCGCGGAAGGCGGCAAGCGGTGGATCGGCGGCGCGAATGCGCTCCGCCGCCTCGACGGCCGCCCGCAGGACGTCCGCCAAGTCGACCAGCTCTTCGCCCCCGAAAGGCGGAATATCCGTTCGCAGGCGCTCCAGTAGATCTTCGACGGAGAGATCGAGGAAGGGCACCAACCGGCGCTCCGCGAGCAGGCGGCGGGCATCCTCGAAGGCCTGCCGCCGGTCAGCGAGCATCTCGCGATCACCGGTGGGGCGAAGCTCCAGCAACCGGCGCCGCCCGCTGTCCGTCGCCGCCAATTCGGCGACCAGACGCAACAAGCTCGGTAGCTCGACCGCTTCGAGAGTCGCCGGCGAGGCGACGCTGGGTTCTAGATCTTCCGGCTGGGTCAAAGGCGATATTTCCCGGGGATTCTGGACAACCAGTGAATGAGTCAAAAACAGTCGGACGAAGAAACGATCATTAGCCCTTTCTTCTCATCGAGTTCGTCGCGAGAGGACGTAGGCGCTAGCAGCTGCAAGGAAGTCGAGTTCCGAAGCGACGTAGGCGTACTTGCAGTACGTTGAGGAGCGGAGGACCGAAAGACACAGCAGATGCTGGTGCATACGTCCTCGCAGCAGAATCTTGACGAGAAGGAAGGGCTAAACGAGAAACGGGAGCGTGGGCATATCGCCCCGCTCCCGTTCTTCAACGAGCCTGCCGCCGCAGCGACATGCTCCCGAGGCCACGTCGTCAGGCCAAGCCCTGACGCCGCTCCTCGGACAGCTTGCGAAGCATCTTCTTGCGTGCCTGAACGGCCTTGCGCTTCCGCTTGACCGAAGGCTTCTCGAAGTGCTGGCGTTTTCGCAGCTCCGTCAGGATCCCGGACTTCTCAACCTTGCGCTTGAAGCGACGCAGAGCGTTCTCGAAGCTCTCGTCCTCTCTGACTTGCACAACCGGCATGGACTCATCACCTCTTTTCGTTCGGTGTCGTCGTGGTTCGTATGCACCGCTGACAAATTTCGTCGCAGCCGAACCTACGACGGAGCCCTCGATTCTGGCCTATCTCAACGGGCTCGTCAAGCCAGGCAAAGCGGGTTCGCAGCCGAAGCCTACGCCCCCTCCTCCTGCGGCTTGATAAAGTCGAAGTCCAGATCGTAGACCTTCAGCTCGCCACCCTGCTGGCGGTACCACACCGCCGCCGCCGCGCCGTTCTCGGCGGTCGGATAGAACCAGGCGGTCGCGCCCTTGTCTTCGTACTCGCGGACGTTGCGCACGTTGACCGGGCCGAGAGCCTCGCGCACCTCGTCCTCGGTCATGCCTTTCTTGGCCTGGGCGAAGCGCTCCTCGGTCATGAAGCGCAAACCTTCGGCCTCGGCCAACAGCGACTGGAGACGCTCGTTGTCCGGATCCACCATCAAGGCCTGCTGGTAGATGTTGATGGCGCGCTTGTAGTCGCCGCCATCGTCGATGTACTCCTGAGCGACCATGATGTCCTCGTCGCTCTTCATCGCGAAGGCGGCGTTCTGGCGCTCGCTGCGCGGTTCGCCTTCGATCGGCGGGTCGCTGTTGATGAAATTCACCAACTGTTCGTTGAAGGAGTCGGTCGCTTCTCCGACCGCCGTTTCGAGGGCAGCCAGGGTGTCCGCGGCGGCATTGCCGGCCCCGGCAGCCTCACCCTCGACCTCTTCCGCGGCCTCTTCCATCGCGGCCTCGGCCGCCTCGCGAGCGGCAGCGAGCTCGGCGCGCTTGTCGTCCAGCGAGGCCTTCGCCTGCTGAAGCTCCTCCCACTGCGCGTCGAGCGCCGCGGCAG
>JBCCEF010000032.1 GCA_039030395.1 Acidobacteriota bacterium | reverse complement strand
CGACGACGACGATGACGACGACGACGATGACGACGACGACGATGACGACGATGACGATGACGACGACGACGATGACGACGACGACGATGACGACGACGACGATGACGACGACGACGATGACGACGATGACGACGACGACAAAAACTAGTCGCCTCGGGATTTGAGCGAGGGTGCTCTCACCGAGAGCCCCATTCGAAAGCCCCGCGTTCGCCGCGGGGCTTTTTCTTTTGCGCCGCCGATGCAGCATCTCCCTCCTGCCTGATCAGGGCTGGTCCATGCTGAGCACCCGGACACCTGTCCGCTCGCACCCGGACACCTGTCAACTATCCGCTCCTTGGCGTCTTTGGGGACTCAGTCTAAGTGTCTGAAAAAAGGTCGCTTACTCTGATGTTGCGAGGTGGCTCGGCTCTTGCTTTGGGAAGGGGCAGGAGGCTACTTACGTGATTCGGAACAACTCAGCGATGGATCGTGTAGTGGAGCGGCCGAAGGGCGTGCGGGGGCGTCGGGCGTGGATCTGGATGGGGGTCGGGGTGGTTTGCTTGATCCTGGCTTCGATGGCCTATCCGTCCATCCGTCGCTGGGCCCAGTCCGAGGCGTCGGTGGCTCTCTCCGACGTTCGCGTGGGGACCGTGATCCGCGGCGACCTGGTGCGGGACGTTTCCGTGCAGGGCAATGTGGTGGCGGCGTTCCGGCCGACCTTGGTCAGTCCGGCGCGTGGGGTGATCCGCCTTGAGGTGGTGGCGGGTCAGTTCGCGGAAGGCGGTCAGGTGCTGGCGCGGGTGGCCAGTCCGGAGATCGAAAGCCGGCTACGCCAGGAGCGCTCGACGTTGAGCTCCCTACGCTCCGAGGTCGAGCGCCAGCGCATTCTCTCCGAACAGACTCGGTTGCAGGGGCGGCAGGACATTCGGTTGGCGGAAGTCGAACTCGAAGCGGGGCAACGCGCCCTGGAACGGGCCGAGCGCATCCGCCAGGAAGGCTTGCTGAACGCGGTGGAGCTCGAGCGGGCGCAGGACGCCGTCAAGGTGTCTTCCCTCGAACTGGAATTGGCCCGCCAGCGCCTCGACCTGCAGACGGAGACCCTCGATTTCGAGCTGCGCCAGCGGCGGTCGGAAGTCGAGCGCCAGCGGCTGGTGGTGGAAGACCTGGAACGGCAGGTCGACGAACTCGCCATCCGGGCACCGGTGTCGAGTCTGGTTTCCCGCATCGAGGTGGCGGATCGCGGCTCGGTGGTGCAGGGCCAGGAAGTGATGACGGTGGTTGATCTTTCGGCCTTCGAGATCGAGGTCGCCGTACCCGAGTCCTATACCCAGAATCTCGGCCCAGGCACCGAGGCGTCGATCCTGTTCGATGGCGAGGAGTACCGGGGCTTACTCGAGAGCCTATCTCCGGAAGTGCGGGGTAGTCGGGTGCAGGGGATCGTCTCCTTCGTCGGCGAGGCGCCCGAAGGGCTCAAGCAGAACCAGCGCTTGAGCACCCGGCTCCTGCTGGAGACGCGCGGCGATACTTTGAAGGTACCGCGTGGTTCCTTCCTGGAAAGTGGTGGCGGGCGTCAGGCCTATGTGCTGGACGACGGCTTGGCGGTGCTTCGGCCCATCGAAGTCGGCGCCCTGAGCGTCTCCGAAGTCGAAATCCTGGGCGGTCTGGAATTGGGAGATCGCATCATCCTGTCGGACATCAGTCGCTTTGAAGGGGCAGAACGACTTTTGCTGCGGCGGTGAAAAAGTTTTTCCAAGGGCAAACGAGAGCGAGGAGATGAGTCCATGATCAGCATGCAAAATATTCGGCGGATCTATCGCACGGAGCACGTGGAAACCCACGCCCTGAGCGGATTTGACCTGGAGGTTACGGCCGGCGAGTTCATCTCGGTCACCGGACCGTCGGGCTCCGGAAAAACGACTTTCTTGAACGTGTCGGGGTTGCTCGACACCTTCGATGAAGGCAAGTACATCCTCGACGGAGCCGACGTCAGTCGATTGACGGACCGCGAGATGTCGCGCATCCGCAACGAAAAGATCGGGTTTATCTTCCAGAGCTTCAATCTGATCCCCGATCTCAACGTGTTCGACAACATCGACGTGCCTCTGCGCTACCGGGGCACGGGCGCCAAGGCTCGCCGGGCGGCGATCGAGGAGTCGCTGGAGATCGTGGGCTTGACCTCTCGCATCAAGCACTTCCCGGCGCAGCTTTCCGGTGGTCAGCAGCAGCGCGTGGCGGTGGCCCGCGCCCTGGTCGGCACGCCGCAGCTCATCCTGGCGGACGAGCCCACCGGCAATCTCGACTCGGAGATGGCGGCGGAGATCATGGATCTGCTGGAGAAGATCAACGGTACCGGCACGACGGTGATCGTAGTCACCCACGATCCGGAACTTGCCGCCCGGGCGCCGCGACAGATTCACCTGCTCGATGGTCGACTGCTCGACATGCAGGACGAAACGGCCCGTCCGCTCTTCGATCCGGCCGCGCAAGCGAAGTCTTCGGTTACGGTGGAGGCCTAGCTCGATGCTCGCTTACCAGATCCGCATGGCTTTCTTGAGCCTGCGCCGAAATCCAGTGCTGTCGGCGCTGCTTGTGGGGGGCATTGCCCTTGGCATGGCCGTAGCGACCACTTTCGTCAACATTCATCACCTGTTGGCGCAAGATCCTCTGCCGTCCAAGAGCCCACAGGTGTTCCATGTTCAGGTCGACGCCTGGAACCCGAACCGGTCCTACGACGAGGACAACCCCGACGAGCCGCCGGACCAGCTCACCTATCGCGATGCGATGGCGATCCAGGGGAGCGACATTCCCACCTACCGTAGCGCCATGTTCAAAGCGCAGATGACGGTACATCCAGCGGCGGCGGATCTGCGACCCTTCCGGGCGATGGGTCGCCTCTCGACGGCGGACGTCTTCCCGATGTTTGCAATGCCTTTTCAGTTCGGCGCCGGCTGGAGCCGAAGCGCCGACGAGGGCGAGGAGCGCGTGGTGGTGCTGTCATTCGACACCAACATCAAACTCTTCGGAGGTGAGGACAGCGTCGGTCGGCGAGTGCGGATCGAGGAAGAGGACTTTCAAGTCGTCGGGGTTTTGGCTCCGTGGCAGCCGTCGCCGAAGTTCTACGACGTCACCAACGGTCCCTACAATCCATCGGAGGAAATCTATCTTCCGATCAGCCTGGCGGAGCCGATGGAGGTGAGGACCGCCGGCAATACCAACGGATGGAAGTTTCAGAGCATCACCAACTACCAGGAACGTCTCGATTCAGAACTCACCTGGTTGCAGCTTTGGGTTCAACTGGACGATCTCCACCAGAAGGAGCGGTTTGAGACCTGGCTGAATGCGTATGCCATGCAGCAGAAGGAACTCGGTCGCATGGAACGACCGGTCAACAACAGGGTGCGCACGGTGACCGAATGGCTGGACAACCAAGAGGTGGTGCCCGCCCAGGCGATGACCCTCACCATCCTGTCGCTTCTCTTCTTGCTGGTGTGCGCCGTCAATCTGATCGGCATTCTGCTCGGCAAGTTCTTGGCGCGAGCGCCGGAAGTGGGAGTTCGAAGAGCCTTGGGGGCGAGCAAGCTGTCGGTTTTTCTGCACCACCTGGTCGAGTGCCAGTTGATCGGCGTCCTCGGTTGCGTCGTGGGGTTGCCGCTGGCGATTCTGACGCTGACCGTCACCAGCCGACTGATCTCCGCCGCGGAGCCCTTCCGATTGACGCCGGAGATGGCCTTGGTGGGGGTGCTGTTGGCGCTCTTCGCCGCGCTGGTCGCGGGCGTCTACCCGGCTTGGCGCATCTGCCGGATTCCTCCAGCCACGTATCTGAAACTGCAGTAGAGGGGAGGCGACACCTATGGAACTCGGACCGATTTTTCGCTCGCTGATGCACAACAAGGTGCGTTTCTGGCTAATCGCCTTGGAGGTCGCTTTGACTTTGGCGATCGTTGTCAACTGCATCACCATGGTGCTCGACCTGCGCACGACTTTTCAGCGAGACACCGGCTACGATGAACTGAACACCCTGGTGGTGACCACCGAACCCTTCGGCTCTCAGTACGCCGACGAGGATTTTCTCGACACTCTGCGGCAAGCGGATATTGAGCGTTTGGAGTCAATTCCCGGTGCCGTGGCGGCGATGGCCAGTAGCGCGACGCCGCTGAGCGGCGGCGGCAGCGGGACCGGCCGCAGGGCCTCCGGTTCCGACCCCGATGCGGATGGCGTGAGCGTGCCCTATTTCGTGGTGACGGAAGGGGCCGTCGCCACCTTCGGACCGAAAATCGTGGCCGGCCGGGACTTTCAGTCAACGGATTTCGACTTTGAAACGGACGAGGAGGGCATCGTTGCGCAGCGCAACGTGATCATCACCCAGGCCTTGGCCGATGCGCTGTTTCCTGGCGGCGATGCTCTGGGCAACGACATCCAGAACCGCGAGGGCCAGATGCGCGAGACGATCATTGGGATCGTCGATCACCTCCAGAACTTTTGGCTCACCTCGGGGGTTGAGGATTACACCATGCTGCAGCCGGGCCGTCCGGGCAGCTCGGCACGGGTGCGCTACCTGGTGCGCACCGAGCCCGGTGCGCGCGACGCCGTAGCCGCCGGTCTCGAAGAGCGGATGCTGGAGGCGGAAGGGGATCGCCTGGTGACCGTCAAGCCCCTCTACGAGTTCAAGGAAGGCTATTACTCCGACGACCTGGCGGTGATCAAGATCCTGACCGCGGTGACCCTGCTGATGATCCTGGTGACCTCTTTGGGCATCATCGGCTTGACCTCCTTCTCGGTGACCGAGCGGCGGCGCCAGATCGGAACCCGGCGCGCCCTGGGAGCGACCAAGCGGGACATCGTGCGCTACTTCCTGGTGGAGAACTGGATGATCACCGGCTGTGGCCTGGCCGCCGGCGTACTGTTCTCTCTCCTCCTCAACTACACTCTGGTGCAGATGGCCGGCATGCCGAAACTCGACTGGCGACTGCTGGTGGGCGGCATGGTGTTGCTGTGGCTGACGGGCATTGCCGCGGCCCTCGCGCCGGCGCTGCGCGCGACGGGCGTTTCGCCGGAGGTCGCCACGCGGACCGTCTGAGGTCGACCGGCCGAGGCTTCGCGCCGGACACCCCCGGTGCTGGCCCGGAGAGCCGTTTTTTTCTTTAGGGATGAGTGATGCCGATAGCCAGTGATCTGCGGGTGCTGATCGTCGACGACCAGCAGGCGGTGGTCACCGCCCTGGAGCTGTTGTTCGATCTGCACGACGTTTCCTGCGCGGTGGCGACCTCCCCCGAGGAGGCCCTGGCGCGGGCCAGGGCGGAGCCCCTCGGCGCGGTGATCCAGGACATGAACTTTCGGCGCGATGAAACCTCCGGCCGGGCCGGCGTGGAGCTGTTCCACGCCCTGCGCGAGGTCCAGCCGGACGTGCCGATCCTGCTGATGACCGCCTGGGCCTCGCTGGAAACGGCCGTCGAGCTGGTGCGCGAAGGGGCGGTGGACTACATTCAAAAGCCCTGGGAGGACGAGAAGCTGCTGGCCACGGTGACGGCGCTGGTGGAGATGCGGGCCGGCCAGCTCACCGACGAGCAGCGCCGGGCGAAGCTGGACGACGCCCGGCGGCAACTGGCCGACGAGTTTGACCTGTGCGGCCTGATCTACGCCAGCGGAGCGATGCATCGGGTGGTCCGGCTGGCGGTGAACGTGGCCGGCTCCGAGGCGCCGGTGATGATCACCGGCCCGAGCGGTTCCGGCAAAGAAAAGATCGCCGAGATCATCCAGGCCAACTCCAGCCGGCGCGATCAGCCCTTCGTGCGGGTCAACGTCGGCGCGATTCCCGAAGAGCTGATGGAAGCGGAACTGTTCGGCGCCGAGGCCGGCGCTTTTACCGGCGCCCGCAGCCGGCGTAAAGGCCATTTCGAAACCGCCCATCGGGGCACCCTGTTTCTGGACGAGGTCGATTCCCTGTCGCTGCAGGGCCAGGTCAAACTTCTGCGGGTGCTGCAGAGCGGCGAATTCCAGCGCCTCGGTAGCAGCGACACCCAGCGGGTGGATGTGCGGGTGTTGAGCGCCACCAATACGGTGCTGGCGGATGCCCTGACCCAGGGTCGCTTCCGAGAAGATCTCTATTTTCGGCTGAACGTGGTGGAGGTTCGCCTGCCTCCCCTCCAGAGTCGCCGAGAGGACATTCTGCCCCTTGCCCAGCACTTCCTCGATCGTTTCAGTGCCTCGGCCGAAGCCAAGAGCCTGAGCGAAGGCGCCGAAAGGGCTTTGCTCCAGCACTCCTGGTCCGGCAATGTGCGGGAGCTGGAAAACCGCATGCAGCGCTCGACGGTGGTCTCCAGCGGCGAACGCATCGAGGTGGGCGACCTCGGCCTGGAAGAAGAGAATGTCGACTCCCTCGGCCTGTCGCCGGAAGAGATCGTCGAACGCCAAGGCCTGGTCCAGGCCTTGGCCGAGGAAGACGGCATCGTCTCGCGGGTAGCCGATCGTTACGAGATCAGCCGCCAGGCACTGTACCGCCGGATGGCGCGCCTCGGCATCGAACTCGAGCGGCGCCCCAAGTTTTGACCTCGGCCTGCCACCGTTAGGCGGCTCCGTTCGGGACTAAGATAGGCCGTGTCCCTGCTCCTGTCGTCCCGCTCCACCACCGAACGCCGCCGCCGTGCGGATCTCGCCCCGCGCCGCTTTTCCTTCGCCGGCAAGGTCACCCTCGGCTTTGCCGTCTTACTGGCGCTGATGGCGGCGGTGGCCGCCACCATCAGCTTCTTCGACTACTCCCCGCGGGTGGTGTTCCTCGGTACTCTGTTGGTCGGAATCAGCCTCGGAGCGTGGTGGATCCAGCGCATGCTGAGCCCTCTGGACCGCATCGTGCGAGGGGTGAGCGACGGCATTCGCAGTTTTCGGGACGGCGACTTCAGCGTGCGGCTGGCCTATCGTCGCAGGGACGAACTCGGGCTGCTGGTGGAGCTCTACAACGAAGTCGGTGAGGTGCTGCGGCAGGAGCGAACCACCGTCCGCCAGCGTCAGCTCTTGCTGCAGACGGCCCTCGACCGGTCGCCGGCGGCGATCCTGCTGCTCAACGCCATCGATCGGGTGATCTACTCGAATCGCCAGGCCCGCGCCCTCTTGATGGGCGGTGGGAACCTCAACGGCCTGGATTTCGGGGAGGTGCGCGCAGGCCTACCGGCCGAAATGCGGCAGATGTTGACGGACGAGCTGGACGGCCTCTTCACCCTGCCGGACAGCGATCCGCCGGAGACCTTTCTCCTCTCCCAGCGCACCTTCCGCCTGAACCGCCGGCGCCACCGGCTGGTGCTGCTGCGCCGGATGACCGGCGACCTCGGCCGGCAGGAGGCGGAGGCCTGGAAGAAGGTCATCCGGGTGATTTCCCACGAGCTCAACAACTCCCTGGCGCCGGTGTCGTCGCTCATCCACTCCGCCAGCGTCATCGCCAAAGAGCCACGCCACGCCGAGCGCTCGGACGAGGTGTTTCGCCTCATCCGCGAGCGTCTCGACCACCTCCAGGGCTTCATCGCGGACTACGCCCGATTCGCCCGGCTGCCCAAACCGCGGCGCGAAGAGGTGGTCTGGCAGGAGCTGGTGGACTCGATCGGCGAGTACCCATCGGTGCAGGTGGTTGGGCCTTTGCCTCGCCAGCCGGGATACTTTGATCCGGCCCAAATCCGCCAGCTACTGATCAACCTGTTCAAGAACGCCACCGAAGCCGGCGTTGGAGTGGACAGCGGGTTCGAGGGCAACGGTCCGCCACCGGTCGAACTGGTCGTCACTCCCGCACCACCCACCGGGGTGTGGATCCAGGTGCGCGACCGCGGCCGTGGAATGGATGCCGAGACCCTCGAACACGCCCTGCTGCCGTTTTACTCGACCAAGAAGACCGGCAGCGGCCTGGGGCTCGCTCTGTGCCGCGAGATTGTCGAAGAACACGGCGGCAAGATCAGCCTCCAATCCGCCGAAGGGAAGGGCACGGTGGTGACCTGCTGGCTACCGGATCGGCCGGACTAGTGTTGGTCGATCAATATCGGGTTGCCGTCCGGGTCGAGGAGCGTCAGGTGGGTGGGTCCGTCGCCTTCTTCGTCGGCCTCGAGCACCAGCGGAATTCCCTTTGCCTTGAGGTCCTTCTGAATGGCGCGGGCATCGGTGGGATTGAAGGTGAGAATGTTCTGGTCGAACATGCCGTGGAATAGGCCGATGATCGCCTCTCCGTTTTGCAGGATCAGGTAGTTTTGTTCGGCGTCGCCGGCCACCACTTCGAAGCCCAGCGCCTCGTAGAACTCCTTGGAGGCGGCGAGATCCTTGACGGTGAGCGAAACGGAGAATCTTCCGAGGTCCATGATTGACGCCTCCTAGGTTTCGTTGGGGGTCTTGCGGCGAGGGTACCGCGCCGTGATCGAGGACGGCTACCAGGTGGTTTCGATGCCCTGCGGGGCGAGATTCCACCGTTTGCCGTAGACGTGAAGCTTGTCGGTCGGACCGGCATCGTCCACCAACTCACCGCCGGCGTGAGTCCAGGACAGCAGGCTGCCCTCCAGGTTGAGGATTTCGATGCCCTGATTCTGCAGCTTTTCGGCGTACTTGCCGCTGCGATAGCCCACGGTGCAATAGGCGACCACCAGACGATCGCCCAGCTCCTCCCGCAGTTCCGTGGGGTCTTTCGGCAGCTCTTCGGGGGTGACGGAGTTCCGAATGCGCGAAATCCGGCGCTCCTTTGCCGATCGCACGTCGATGAACAGAACGTCTTCGGTGTCCCGCCGTCGCATGACCTCTTCGGCGGAGATGCCTTGCACCTCGACGAAGGAGGCGCGGTAGCCGTCGTACATCTCCTGGATACGCGCGCGCTTGGCGGCGTCCGAAAGGTGATCGGTGGAAGCGGCGCAGCTCACGGCGGGAAGGGTCAGTATCGAGCAGAGGAGCAGACAGACCGAGCGCATGAAAGATATTGAATCATAGGTGCCCGGCGCGGATACAATCGCTGAGGCCGTCCGTTCCGGCCAGTCCATCCACTGCTACCTCGCGCCGAGCGACTCGAAGATGCCATCCCGCCGAAAAAAACAGCGTGAGGTCGTCCTCGTGGGCGGTGGACATTCCCATGTACAGGTGCTCCGCGGACTCGCCATGGAGCCCCTGCCGGAATTCCATCTGACGGTGGTTCTCGACACCCCGATCGCCGTCTACTCGGGCATGGTACCGGGATTTGTCGCCGGCCAGTACCGCGCCGAGGAGCTGGAGATCGATGTGTTGCCGCTTGCCCGGCGGGCCGGTGCGCGGGTGATCCTGTCGGCCGCCGTGGCGGTGGACGCCGCCGCCCGCCGGATCGAACTGGCGGATCGCCCGTCCATTACCTACGACGTCGCCTCCTTCGACATCGGCTCCACCGTCGCCGGCTTGGATCTGCCCGGGGTGTGCCAGCACGCCCTACCGTCGCGCCCCATCGGCCGGTTGGTGCAGCGGGTGGAAGAGGTGGTGGAGCGAGTCGGCGAACGGCCGGCCGGAGAGCCCTTTCGCATTGTCGTCGCCGGCGGCGGGGCCGGAGGAGTCGAGATGGCCTTCGCCCTGTGGCAACGCCTCGGCGGGGCGGAAGATCCGTCCCTGGAGGTGCATCTGGTGCAAGGAGGTCGGCGGCTCTTGCCGGGAGAACCCGAGTCCCTGGTGCGGCGGGCTCGAAAGCACGCCGTGGCGCGCTCAATCCGGATCACCACGGGACAGCGCATCGCCCAGGCGGAAGCGGATCGGGTGGTTCTGGAAGATGGCCGAGAGCTGCCGTGCGAGCTGCTGGTGTGGGTGGTCGGCGCCACGGCACGGGATCTCTTTACCCGTTCCGGCTTGGCGACGGACGACCGCGGCTTCGTCTGGACCCGGCCGACCCTCCAGGTGCGGGACCACGACGATCTGTTCGCCGTCGGCGATTGCGCCACCCTGCTCGAAGCGCCGCGAACGCCCAAGGCCGGCGTCTACGCGGTGCGCCAAGGGCCGTACCTGCTGGACAACCTGCGCGCCTTCGCGGCGAGCGAACCCCTGCGCCGATACCGGCCGCAGTCGGATTTCCTATCGCTTCTCAATCTGGGCGACGGCGAGGCCCTCGGCACCAAAGGGCGCTGGTCCTTCGAGGGTCGCTGGGTGATGCGCCTCAAAGACTGGATCGACCGGCGGTTTATGGACAAGTTTCAGGTGTTGGACGCCGAGGGGGCGCTACAGAAGTCCTTTGAGGGCGCCGGGATGGGCACGAGCGATTCCGCCTCCGGCGAGATGGAGTGCGGCGGCTGTGCCGCCAAGATCGGTCAGACCAGCCTGGCCCGTGCCCTGGCCCGCTTGCCACCGGCTCCGGCCGATCCCGGCGTCTTCGTTGGCCTCGACCGTCCGGACGACGCGGCGATTTTCACCACCCGGCGGGGCGACCGGATCGTCTCGACGATCGACGCATTTCGGTCCTTCACGGACGATCCGTTTCTAGTCGGTCGCGTCGCTGCCGTCAACGCCCTGTCGGATCTCTGGGCCAAAGGCGCCCATGGGCGCCACGCTCAAGCGCTCGTCGCCCTGCCCAGCCATCTGCCATCCTCGGTGGCCGAAGAGATGCTCTATCAGGTCCTGGCCGGAGCGCGGGTCGCTTTCGATGCCGAAGGGGTGACTCTCCTCGGCGGGCACACCACCACCGGCCCGGAACTGCTGGTCGGCTTCGCGGTGGACGGCGAACTGTCCGCCGGGCGCGCGCCGCTGACCCTCGATCTCCTTGAAAGCGGGCAGGAGCTGATCCTCACCAAAGGCCTCGGCACCGGCGTTCTCCTCCAGGCGGACATGCAGGGGCGCCTGCGCGGACGGTGGCTGGAATCGGCGATCTCGTCGATGGTCCAGTCCAACGCCCGCGCCGCCGAAATCGCCGTCGCCCACGGCGCTACGGCGATGACCGACATCACCGGCTTCGGCCTGGCCGGCCACCTGCTGGAGACGCTGCGGGCAAGCGGCGTGTCGGCGCAGATCGATCTCGATGCCGTGCCGGCCCTGCCGGGCGCCATCGAACTCCTCGGTCAAGGAATCCGCAGCACCGCTCATGAGGAGAACGCCCGGGCCAAGGCGCAGCTCCTGGTGCAGGGCGAAGCGGTCCGCCATTCCGCCTATCCGCTTCTGTTCGACCCGCAGACCTCCGGTGGGTTGCTCTTCGGAGTGCCCGCGAAAACCGTTGAGGAAGTTCTGGACCTCCTGCAAGGGGCCGGTTTCTCAGAGGCCGCGCGGATCGGGACCGTTCTGGGGTCCAGCGGGGGCTCTGCCTCCCCCTTGCAGGTCAGCGCCTAACTTTGATTCTGGCCAGAGAAGTGGAAGGCCCGCGATCCCGAGGAGGATCGCGGGCTCTTCTGTCCTTACCTGATCCCCGGCCTCAGGCCGATCGCCGCATGGCCACGATGCCCAACCATCCAAGGCCCAGGGCCAGCAGCAGCAATCCCCACTGACCCAAGGTCGGGATCGCCAGGATGTTGTCGCCCAGGGTGAGGGTGGCCTGAGTGGTGGCGCCGACCACCGTTTCACCGCCGACCTCCGCGTCGAGGGTGCTGGTGACGTTGGTGTAGTCGCCCATCGGGGTGACCGACGGGATGTCGACGAGCACCGTGAAGGTGCAGGTTTCGCCGGCCCCGAGGGTGCCGCCGGTAAGGGTGAGGAAGGACGGTCCATCGAGCAGCGAGCCGGTGCCGCAGACGTCGAATTGCGGCACGTCGGAGGTGGTGGCTCCCGGGATGAAGGCCTCCAGATCGTCACTGAAGGTGATGCCCGTGGCGTCGTTGACGGGATCCGGATTGGCGATGGAGAAGCTGAGCTGCACCGACTGCCCCGGGGTGATGCCCTGGGCGCCGAAGTCCTTGCTGAAGACCAGCCCGGCGACCTCCAGATCGTCGCTCGCCGGCGCGGCCGACACCGGCTTGCCGTTGGCGGTGCCGGTGAGCGTGCTGGTGTCGCACGGATAGGTCCCCGGTGCGGCGTCTGCCGGCAGGCGCACGGAAACCGCGAAGGTACAGCTCGCCGCCGGCGCCAGGGTGCCGCCGCTGAAGGTCAGCACCGGCGATCCGCTGGCTTGAGAACCGGCGCCGCAGATGTCGCTCATCGGCCCGGATTCGACCACCATGCCCGCCAAGGCGGCGTCGAAGTCCACCGTGAAGGCGAGGTCCATCAAGGTCACGTCCGGCGACGGGTTGGTGAGGGTGAACTCGACGTCCACCGCGCCGCCTGGCAACACCGGTTCCGACAAGAAACTCTTGGTGAAGCCGAGGTCGTCGATCACCGTGAGGGTCGCCGTGGCGGTACCGCTGTTGCCCGCCTCGGAGGTCAGATCGTCGCTGACGTTGACCGAGTCACCGAGGGTCGCCGACGTGACGTCCACGCTCACGGTGCAGGTGCCACCGGTCGCCACCTGGCCGCCGGCGAAGGTTACCGTGCCGGCGCCCGGAACCGCCGTGACGGTGCCCGGAGAGCAGGTGGTGGAGGCGTTGGCCGGGCTGGCCACGGTCATGCCGGCGGGCAGGTTGTCGGTGAAGGCGATAGCGCCCACGTCGACCTGATTCGCCGCATTGTCGATGGTGAAGGTCAAGGTACTGACGCCACCGCTCTGGATCACTGCCGGCGAGAAGTCCTTGCTGAAGCCGAGAACTTCGAGGGTCGCCGTCAGGGTGTCGCTGGCGGAACCGCTGTTGCCGAGGGACGAGGTCAGGTCGCCGCTGATGTTGTCGAAGGAACCGGCGGCGGTCGTCGTGACGTCCGCCTGCACGGTACAGGTCGCGGCGGCGACGACGGTGCCGCCGGTGTAGCTGATCACCGCGCTGCCGGCGACCGCCGTGAGGGTGCCGCCGGTGCAAGTGGTCGCCGCGTTGGCCGGCGTCGCCACGACGACTCCCGCCGGCAGGTTGTCGGTGAAGTCGAGGGCCGTGGCAGCGACGGTGCTGCCGGAGTTGTCGACCGTGAAGGTCAGGGTACTGACGGTACCGGCCGGTATCGCATCCGGCGCGAAGGCCTTGGTAAAGCCCGGCTGAGGATTGATTCTCAGAGTGTCCGTGGCGGTGCCGCTGTTGCCCGCCTCGGAGGTCAGATCGCCGCTGACGTTGACCGCCTCGCCCGGCGTCGACGAGGTGACGTCGACGGAAACCGTGCAGGTGGCGCTGGCGGGCACGCGCCCGCCGGTGAAACTCACCGTACCGGCCCCGGCCGATGCCGTGACGGTGCCCAGCGAGCAGGTGGTGGAGGCGTTGGCCGGGCTGGCGACGGTCATGCCGGTGGGTAGATTGTCCGTGAAGTCGATGTCCCCCACGGCAATTTGGTTCGTCGAGTTGTCGACGTTGAAGGTCAACGTGCTCACTCCGCCGCTGGCGATGGGATTCGGCGCAAAGGCCTTGGCGAATCCGAGGGCCTGGAGGGTCGCCGTCAAGCTGTCCGAAGCGGGACCGCTGTTGCCGAGGGACGAGGTGAGATTGCCGCTGGTGTTAACGAAGGTGCCGGCGGCGGTGGTGGTCACGTCCGTTTGTACGGTGCAGATCGTGCCGGCCGCCACAGTGCCTCCGCTGTAGCTGATGGTTGTGCCACCGGAAACCGCCGTCAGGGTGCCGCCGGTGCAGGTGGTGGAGGCGTTGGACGGTGAGGCGACGACCAGGCCCGCAGGCAGATTGTCCGTGAAGTCGAGGCCGGTGGCGGCGACGGTGCTGGGGCTGTTGTCGATGGTGAAGGTCAGCGTCGAGTCCGTGCCGGCGGGCACCGTCGCCGGCGCGAAGGCCTTGGCGAAGCCCGGCTGAGGGTTGACGACCAGAGTGTCCGAGGCGGTGCCGCTGTTGCCGGAGGACGAGGTGAGGTCGCCGGTGGTGTTGATCAGCGCGCCGGCGAGGTTGGCCGTCACGTCGACCTGGATCTGGCACGACGCACCGGCGGCTACGGTTCCACCGGAAAGCGAGATCGTGTCGGTCCCGGAAGTGGCCGTGACGGTGCCGCCGCAGGTGTTGGTGACGTTAGCCGGCGTGGCGACCGCCAGTCCCGCCGGTAGAACGTCGGTGAAGGCGAGGTCGCTCGCCGCTAGCGTGCTGGCGGTGTTGTCGATGGCGAAGGTCAGGGTGCTACCGGCACCCACGCCGATGGAGTCCGGCGCGAAGGTTTTGGCGAAGGTCGGCGGCGGCTCGATTACCAGGTCGGCGGTCGCCGGCTCGGCGACCGGTACGCCGGACTGGAAGAGGTCGCTGGAGGTGTTCGGGAAGGTCCCCGGTGTCGCGCCGGCGGGCACCTGCACGGTCACCATGATGGTGCAGGTGCCGTTGGGCGGTAGCGTGCCGCCGCTAACGGTCAAGAGCGAAGTGCCGCTGATCAGGGAACCCGTGCCGCAGACATCCGATTGCGGCAGGCCGGTGGCGACGAGGCCGGTGAGGACCGCGTCGAGGTCGTCCGTAAAGGACAATCCGGACGCCGTGTCGGTGGCGGAGAGATTTGCGATGGAGAACGAAAGCACCGCCGTGCCGGTGGCCGCTGTCGGCCCGTCGAAACTCTTAGAGAAGGTGAGCGCCAACAGTTCGAGGTCGTCCGTCGCCGGATCACCGGTGGTGGTGAGGCCGTCCAGGGTGCCGGTGATCGAACTGGTGGTGTTGGTCGCCACCGTTCCGAGGGCGGCGCCCGCCGGCACCTGCAGGGTGACCTGGAAAGTACACGAGCTGCCTGCCGCCAGCGAACCTCCGGTGAAGGAGAGGGTCGACGTACCGGAGATCTGCGATCCGGCACCGCAGACGTTATTCAACGGTAGCCCCGTCGCCACCAGTCCGCTCAAGGCGGCGTCGAGATCATCGGTGAAGGAGATGCCGGTAATGGCGTCGTCCGCGTCGGCGTTGAAGATGCTGAATTCGAGGGTCACCGGGTCGCCCGGCGATACCGGGTCGTCGGTGAAGGTCTTGGTGAAGGAAAGCGGTTCGGCGACGGTCAAGTCGTCCTGCGCCGCGGGGAAGACGCCCTGGAAGCTGGCCAGGCTGCTGGTGCGGTTGCCGAAAACACCGGCCGGGGCGGCGACCGGCACCTGGAGGACCGTCGAGAAGGTGCAGGACGCCCCCGGACCGAGGGTGCCGCCCCCTAGCTGGAGCGTGTCGCCACTCTGACTGAACAGCGAGCCGGCACCGCAGACGTCATTCTGAGGCAGGTCCGTCGAGGTCAGTCCCGCCAACACATCCCCCAGATCGTCGGTGAAGAACAGACCGGTGAGGGTCTCCGTGCCGCTCAGGTTGCTGATGGTGAATTCGAGGGTGACCGTCGCGCCGGCGATCACCGGGTCATCGGTGAAACTCTTGCTGAAGGACACGCCGTTGACGATCAAGTCGTCCGAGGCGGCGGGGCCGACCACCGTTTCCCCGAGGGTCATGGAGGTGGTGCTGCTGGTGGTGTTGGGGTAGGTGCCCGGCGCCGCGCCGGCCGGCACCTGCACGGTCACCGTGAAGGTGCAGGATTCCCCCGGGGCGAGGGTGCCGCCGGTGAACGAGAGGGTCGTGGTGCCGGTGATCTGGGAGCCCGCCCCACACACGTTGTTCAGCGGCAGGCCGACGGCCGTTAGGCCGGCGAGCACCGCGCCGAGGTCATCCGTGAAGGCGATCCCGGTCACGTCCGTCGGGGCGTTCTGGTTCAGGCTGAGAGTGAACTCCAAGTCCACCGTGGCGCCGGCGGCGACGGCGTTGGGACTGAAGCTCTTGGCGAAATCCGGCGCGCCAATCACCAGCAGGTCATCGGCTCCCGGTACGCCGACGACGGTTTCTCCGGCTACCGTGGCGGTGGGAGCGGTGGTCCGGTTGGGGTAGGTGCCCGGTGCCGCGGCGGCGGCCACCGTCACGGGAATCTGGAAGGTGCAGGAGCCTCCGGCCGGCAGTGAGCCGTTGATCAGGGTCAGCACCGCTGTTCCGGAACTGGTGTCCACGAACACCGTGGAACCGCCGCCGCAGGGCGAGGCGGGGAGGCCGGTGGCGGTGAAAATGGAATCCAGCGGATCTTCGAAGGTGACTGCCGTCGCCGCTTCCGTCGGCGACGAATTGGTCACCGTGAACTCGATGTTGGTCGAGGTACCGGCCAGCACGGGATTGTCCAGGAAGATTTTATTCACTACCGGCGCGGCATCGACTGGCAGGGTGTCTGTCGCCGGCGCAAAGGTCTGCGTGCCGCCGTCGACCGTCGCCGTTGGGCTGCTGGTGGTGTTGGGGTAGTCCCCAGGAGTAGCGCCGGCGGGGATCTGGAGGTCGACCGAGAAGGTGCAAGAGCCCTCCGGCGGCAGACTGCCGCCGGTGAAGGTCAGCACCGAAGTGCCGGTGAGCTGCGAGCCGGCGCCGCAGGGATCCGCCAAGGGCAATCCGAGGGCCGTCAAGCCCGACAGGACGGCGTCCAAATCGTCCGTGAATTCGATGTCCGTGGCCGCGAAGTCGCGGTCGAAGTTGGTCAAGGTGAACTCGAGGGTGACGGTGCCGCCGGGCACCGCGCTGCCCACGAAGCGCTTGGTGAGCAGCTCCCGCGGCACGGTTACGTCGAGGGTGTCTACCGCGAAGCCGGAGTTGCCCGTCGAGCTGGTCAGATTCGTCGTGCGGTTGAGCTGGGTTCCGAAGGCCGTGGCGGTGATATCAACGGTCGCCGTACAGCCCGCATCGGCGGCGGGAATGAAGCCTGAGAACAGACTCACCGATGTGCCCCCGGCGGTGGGTGCGAAGGTCGCGATGCAGCTCACCGTAGCATTGGGTGGAGTAGCCACTACCAGCCCCGCAGGCAGCGAGTCCGTGAAGCTGACGTTGAAGGCGTTGCTGGCGATCGCCGAGGTGTCGATATCGAAGGTCAGGGTGGTGGTCTCGCCCACCAGCAGGGAGGCGTCCGCGAAGCTCTTCGAAAAGCCGGGTCGATTGTCTAGGACGTTCAGGGTGTCGGAAGCGGTTCCGCTGTTGCCAGCGCTGGACGTCAGGTCACCGCTGGTATTGACGTAGGTGCCGGCGGCGGCGGCCGTGACCAAGACACGCACCGTGCAGCTTTGACTTCCGGGGACGCTGCCGTCGGAAAAGGTGATGGTGGAATCACCGTCCGGAGCGGTGAGGGTGGCCCCCACGCAGTCGGTGGTCGCGGCGGCGGGCGTCTGGAGGACGACGTCCGCCGGCAGAGTGTCCGAAAAGGCCATGTCCGTCACCGGTGTGGCCGATCCATTGGTGATCGTGAACACCAGCTCGGAGGTGCTGCTGGGGCCGATGGAATCGGGCGAGAACACCTTCTGGAAGGCCGGTTGGGCCGATGCCGTCGCGGTCGTCGCGGCGAGGACGAGGAAGGCGGCCAGCGGGAGGCGGAAGAAGGAGCCTTTACGGGGGGTCGAGAACATGGGTGGGCCTCCGGATCTCGCGTCGTTCGCGAGAGAATGTAATAAAGCAAATCAATTGCAATAGCAGCACATTTGCAGTCTTGAAGTCCAGATACGTATGGCCTTCATCGTACCACCTGAGAGAGCGGGGCGACGGGTGGCGAGGATTTCGTCACACCCTTGGCGCCTGTTTTTGAAGAGAGTAGCAGAGTACTGAAACGATAGTGCGAGCGGGGTGACGAAGTCCTAAAAGATGGATTTGCCGAGGAGGGACGTCAGCAGATCGATGGCCAAAGCGGCGGTGCGGTTCTTGTGGTCCAGGATCGGGTTGACCTCGACGATGTCGATCGAGCGGACCTGCGCCCGATTCGACAGGATCTCGAGCAACAGGTGCGCTTCCCGAAAGTTCAGGCCGCCGCGCACCGGAGTTCCCACCCCCGGCGCCTCGCTGGGATCCACGCTGTCCATATCGAGGCTGACGTGGATCTTCGGCAGGTGCGAAAGGCGGCGCATCGCCTCTTCGGCCACCGACGCGATACCCAGTTCGTCGATCTCGCGCATGGTGTAGACGCCGGCGCCGCTGTCGCGCAGCAGCACCCTCTCCTGCGGATCGAGATCGCGGATCCCGATCAACACGACGTCCGCCGGGTCGACCTTGGGTCCCGGCCTGCCCAGGTTGACCAGCTCGGGGTGACCGAGGCCCGTCAGGGCCGCCAGCGGCATGCCGTGGATGTTGCCGGAAGGCGACGTTTCGGGAGTATTGAAATCGCCGTGGGCATCGATCCACACCACCCCCGCCGGGCCGTGGTGGGTGGCGGCGCCCACGGTGTCGGCGGCGATCGAGTGATCGCCGCCCAGAAACAGCGGAACGTCACCTCGGCCGATCGCCTCTTCACCGGCTCGATATACGGCTTCGCCAGCCGCGACCACCGCCGGCAGGAACCCCAAGCCTCCCTCCTTCGGTAGGGTGTCGCGAATGGGAATCTCCAGGTTCCCTTCGTCGCGCACTTCGTGGCCGAGGGCCTCTACCCGTTCCCTCAGGCCGGCGTAGCGCAAGGCGCTCGGGCCCATGTCGACGCCGCGTCGCGCCTGGCCGAGGTCCATCGGAACGCCGATGATCGAAATCCGAGGCTTCACGGCGCGGCCTCGGCGGTGGCTTCCGGGGGCAAGAGCTGCAGGCCTTGGTCGATCACCGCGTGCAGCTTGTCGAAGGTCCGCCGGAGTTGCTCCGTCGCCTCGCTTTGCGCCGGGCCGTCGCTGGCCTCGATCGCCCGGCGCAGCGCCGGTAGCATCCAGGCGGCGTAGCCGGAAGTGGGGTCCGTAGCGGCGAACAGGTTGCGAAACCAGGGACGCTCCGGTAGCCCCTCCGGCGCCAGCCATGCGCGCTCCAGGCGCAGCAGGAGATCGTCGATCACCTCCCGGCCGGCGAATTCGCCGCCTTCGGCGGCCCGCTCCAGGCGGCGGGAGAATGCCTCGGCGCAGGGGGCAAATGCGTCGAGGGATTCCACCAGCGGCTGCCAGCGCGCCGGCTCGGCACCGGGCAGGTCGGCGAGCGCCGAGAGATGGCGTCGCGCCTCCACGGCGTAGGCCGCGGGATCGTAGGGCAAGACCCGGGAGTCCGCCAGGTTGGCCGCCAGGCGGCTGACGAGCCGGGAGAGCATGCGCGCCGAGTTGTAGTCGTCGCCCACCACCTGGCGGTACCAGGCGAGGGTCTCGTAGGCCGAGTGATAGGCGCTGCCGGGGCTGCCGCGACCGGAGATCCCGATCGACGGGATGCCCAGGTGGCAGTAGAAGGCCACATGGTCCGAGCCGCCGCCGAGATTGCCGAAGGGCGGGGTCTCGGAACCCCCCTGCCAGGCGGCGAGCATCGAACCCTCGCTGCGCGGGTGGGGGAGGTCTGTCGCCGCGTCGATGGCCGGCCCCTGGAGCACCGGCGAGGCCGACACCCCGAGTCGCGTACCCATCGCCGCGCCGTCCAGGTTGATGTAGGCGACGGCGTTGGCGGCCAGGTCGCGGCGGTTGCCCTCCACCCACTCCGTCGAGCCGATGATGCCGAACTCCTCGGCTCCCCAGTGAGCGAATACCACCGAGCGGCGCGGCCGATGACCCTGGCGGGCGGCCTGGGCGAAGGCTCGGGCGGTCTCGAGCACGACGATCGAGCCGGCGTTCGGGTCGCCGGCGCCAAAAGACCAGGCGTCGTGGTGGGAGCCCATGATCACCTTCTGATCCGGCTTCTCGGAGCCGCGTAGGGTACCGAGGACGTTGGCCGTTTCCACTAGCTGTCGCCGCTGCTCGACCTGCAGCCGAAGGCGCAGCGGGCCGCCGCCGAGGCGGTAGGTCAGCGGCAGGCCGCCCTGCCACTCCGGCGGCACCACCGAGCCGCGCATGCGCCGGAGGATCTCCAGCGCCGCCTCCCATCCCACCGGCTGCACGGGAATCTTCGGCAGGGCGAGGGTCGCCGGGTCGCGGCGCTCGGCCTTTTCGGAGGCCTCCTCGAAGGGGGTGAGGGGATCGCCAGCCCAGGGCAGAGTGAGGATCGAACCGTGCTGGATCTGGTGGCGGTTCCCCCAGCCGCCTTCCGGCCAGGGCAGGCCGCGAGCGAAGCCCGAGTCCCCGGGATCGCTGAACATCACCAGCCCGGCGGCGCCGGCGGCCTCGGCATACTTCGCCTTGAAGCCGCGAAAGTTGCCGCCGTAGCGGGCCAGCACGATGGCGCCTGCGGTCGGCACCTCCAGTTCCGCCAGGCGCTCGAAGTCGGCCTTGGTTCCGTAGTTGGCGTAGACCACCGGCGCCGTCACGTCGCCGCTGGCGGCGTAGGCGTTCCAGGCCACCGGCTCGGTTTGCTTCTCGGTGTCCGGATCTTCGATCAGCGGTGGCTCCGCCACGGCGAGATCCACCGGCACCGGGCGCTCCGCCACCAGGCCGTCCAACGGATCGCCGGCCGACGGTTGATCGACGATGGTCAGCCGCGCCGACACCGGCAGCGAAAGGTAGGCCCAGAAGCGGTGCACCTCGACCTCCAGGCCCATCGCGTCCATCGCCTCGGCGAGATGGTCGATCACCCATCGGTCGCCCTCGGAGCCGGCCAAATGCGGCTCCGACGACAACAGATCGTGCCAGCGCGCCAGGTGCTTGGCTTCCGGCACCGCGTCGAGGGCATCGAGCAGCGCCGGGCGGGCGCTCCTCAGCGGCTCGGGCTGCGAGCTGCCCTGGGTCGGCGATTCCGCCTGCAGGCTCGCAGCGAGTGCTGCGAGGACCAGGATGGGGGGAACAATGGATTTCATGGGCCGGGCACCTTTCCGCCGAATGAAGGAGAACTCTACCAATCGGCCGGGAGTCGCCTACACGAAGGTGAGGAGGTCGCCTTCGAGGCCGTGGGGCAGGGTATTGAAGGCCCGCAGGTGGATACCGCCGTCGATCACCAGGAAGTCCGTACAGCCGGTGTTGTGGACGATCCAGGAGAGTTCGAGCACCTTTTCATCGTCCAGCCCCAGCGCGTGACCGAGGGAAGCGGCCACCGGGCCGCCGGACGTGAAAGCCACCAGGGTGCGGCCATCGCCCGTGCCCGCGCCGCCGCCGTGGGCACGGGCGATGCCCTGCACTCCTTCGGCGACGCGCCGGCGGAACGCCGGCCAGCTCTCGAAGGGTTGCGCCAGATCGCCCAGTTCGTCGCGCACCCAGCGGCGGGTCACTTCCCGAAAGATGCGGAAGTAGAGGTCGAGCCGGGGCTTGCCGTCGCCGCCAGATGTTCTTTGGGCCTCGGCGGCTTCGATCTCGCGGCCCCAGGCGGCGATCTCTTCGTCTTCCTCCGCCAGGCGCGGCGCCACCTCCGACACCAGCTCCATCGCCTGATGCTCGCAGAGGGCGTCCAGGTTCTCGGCTGCCGGCCAGGGGAGGGACCGTTTCTCGAACACCGCCGCCACCGCCTCCTCCGTTTGCCGGTGGCGCAGCAGCGGGCCGGCGAAGACGGCGTCGGGCCTCAGACCAGAATCCGCCCAGCTCTCGCCGAGGCGCCGCGATTGCTCCACGCCGACGGGCGACAGGCGGTCGTAGTCGTCGGTTCCGGCGGAAGCCTGGCCGTGGCGGACGAGGATGATGCGGGTTTTCTTCACGGTGTCGGACTCACGGCGCCGGACTCATGGCGTGTGGGTGGGCGGCGCGAAGGTGATCTCGTTCTCCGGCCGGATGAGCCCGCGGCGTAGCTTGCGCATCGCCCCCAACCAGCGCTCGTAGTCGGTGACCTTGTGCCGCATATAGTCGGCGACCTGCCGGTGCGGCAAGATCAGGAAGCGCTCCTCGGCCAGGGCCGCGATCACCGATTCGGCGACTTCCTCCGGCTCGATCACGCCGTCCGCCGAGGCGGCGCGAATGGGCAGCGCCTCCGGCTGTCCCTCGAGCAGATGCGTGCGTACCCCCTGCGGGCAGAGCACCGACACCCCGATGCCCTGGTCGCCGTGGGTGATGGCGAGGGATTCCGCGAAGCCGAGGGCGGCGTGCTTGGTGGTGGCGTAGGCGGCATCGCCGATCTGCGACAGCAGGCCGGCGGCGGACACCGTCTGGAGCAGCCAGCCGCCGCCGCGTTCGACCATCCCCGGTAACACCGCCCGGGCGCCCCACACATGGGACATCACGTTCAGCCGCCAGATTCGGTCCCACTGCGCGTCGGTCTGGGAGGTAGCGGCCCAGCCCGGTGCGTCCGAGTAGCCGAAGCCGGCATTGGAGCACAGGAGATCGATTGGACCGAGGATCTCCTCGGTCCGCTCCACAGCGCGCTGGATGTCGTCCTCGCGGGAGACGTCGGCGGTGAGGGCGAGGCCGCCGATCGAATCCGCCACCCGGCGGGCTGCCTCGCCATCGAGGTCCGCCACCGCCACCCCGTGGGCTCTTTCCCGCGCGAAGCGCTCCGCCAGGGCGCGGCCGATTCCGTGAGCCCCGCCGGTGACGAGCACGACTTTGCCGGCGACCTCCACCGTCAGTCGCCGCCGCCGCTCGGGTCGATGCCCATCGCCTTCGCCGCCGCCTCCAGGAGGTGGGTGGTTTGTTCCAGGCCGCCTTGGTAGGCCCGCTGGCCGGCGGTGTCGCCAATCTCCTGCCAGCGTTCCGCCACCGCCTCCGGCGTCCACTGATCCGGCGGCAGGTGGACGCCCTGAGTCTCGAAGATGCGCGCCAGAGCGAACACCCCGGCACCGGCCGACAGGATCGCGCCGTTCGGCGCATCCTCGGCCACCAGCGCCAGCAGACCGGCGCTCACCGCTTCCGGCGCGAGCAGCGCCAGCACCTCCGCCGGCAGCAGATCTTCGGTCATGCGGGTGGCAGCACAGGGGGCCAAAGCGTTCACCCGGATGTCGTGCTTGGCGCCCTCCTGGGCGAGGGTCTTCATCAGCCCCACCAGGCCGAGCTTGGCGGCGCCATAGTTGGACTGGCCGAAGTTGCCATACAAGCCGCTCGACGAGGTGGTCACGACCACCCGGCCGTAGCCCGCCTCGCGCATCGCTCCCCAGGAGGCGCGGATGCAGTGGACGGTGCCCATCAGGTGGACGTCGAGCACCATCTCGAAGTCTTCCAAGGGCATCTTCTGGAAGGTCTTGTCGCGCAGGATGCCGGCGTTGTTGACCAGGATGTCCAGGCGGCCCCAGGTGTCCACGGTCTCGCGCACCATCGCCTCCACCTGTTCCACCTCGGTGACGTCGGCGCCGTTGGCGAAGGCCTCGCCGCCGGCGGCGACGATCTTGTCCACCACCTCCCGGGCGGCGTCGCCCGAAGCGCCGGTGCCGTCCCGCGCGCCGCCCAGGTCGTTCACCACCACCTTGGCACCGCGCGCCGCCAAGCCCAGGGCGTGGGATCGCCCCAGACCGTTGCCGGCGCCGGTGACGATCGCCACCCGGTCGTCGAATCGAATACTCATTCGCGCCCCTCCCCTCGACCGACGACGTAGAGGGTGAGGCTTTCGGCCACCAGCGCCGGCTTGGCCTCGTCCCGGATCTCCACCGTGACCTCCTGGGTCACCAGCAATCGGCCGGGCTTCTTCTCGCTGACGTCGGTGACCTCCGCCCGCAGCCGCACCGCGCTGCCGGCCTTCACCGGCTGCAGGAAGCGCAGTTTGTTCAGGCCGTAATTGATTGCCATGTTCAGCCCTTCGGGCATCACCGTGATCTCGTTCGACAGCTTGGGCAGCAGCGAGAGGCTCAAGAAGCCGTGAGCGATGGTCGAGCCGAAGGGGGTACGGGCGGCCCGCTTCGGGTCGACGTGGATGAACTGGTGGTCCTCCGTGGCGTCGGCGAAACGGTCGATGCGCTGCTGGTCTACGGTCAGCCAGTCGGAGGGACCTAGGGACGTGCCGGCCATTTGCAGGAGTTCGGCCGGGGGAACGATTCGGGGCATTTGGGAGCGGATTCCTTTGGGCGTTCGGTGTCGTCGTCGGCGACGGCTCGGGGCACGAATACGGTCGAAAAGCGAGCGCGAGTTTAGCAGCCTCGGCGGGGCGCCGGGATCGCTCCAGGAGGCGCCGTTGGGGTACGCTCGGTGCCATGGAGAAAGATGTCACCACCCTCCTGCTCGACTGGGGAGAGGGTGACCGGGAGGCCCTCGGAGGTCTGCTGCCGCTGGTCTATGCTCGCCTGCGCCGGCAGGCCGGGGCGGCTCTGCGGCGGTGCGGAGGTCCTCGTGGGGGCGTCACCTTCGACCCCACCGAACTGGTCCACGAGGCGTTTCTCGAACTGGTCGAGCAGCGCCGCGTTGGGCTGCGGGATCGCCGCCATTTCTTCGGCCTTGCCGCGTTCCTGATGCGCCGCATCCTGGTGGCTCGGGAGCGCCGCCGCCGGTACGCCAAGCACGCCGGCGATCTCGTCCGCACGACCCTCGACGAACGGCTGCTGGGCGACGACGCTCCGTCCCTCGATCTGCTGGCGGTCCACGCCTCCCTCGAACGGCTGGAGCGCCTGGCGCCGCGCCAGGCCCGGCTGGTCGAAGGGCGGTTTTTCGGCGGCTTCAGTTTGGCGGAGGCGGCGGAGATCCTGGGCATTTCCCTGGCCACGGCGAACCGCGACTGGCGCCTGGCCCGCGCCTGGCTGCGCGCCGACTTGGCGGCTCCCGGCTCGCTGGAAGGTGGGGCGGAGACCGCCGCGGCACCGGAGACCTCATCGCCGGTGGAGGTCTCGTGAGCGACGACTGGCAGCGCCTGCGCGACCGCTTCGAACGCGCCCTGGAACTCGCCGGCGCCGCGCGGGACGAGTACCTCGCCGGCCTGCCGCCCGACGAGGCGAAGCGGCTGCGCCGGATCCTCGCCGCCGATGCCGCCGTGCCGGACGCCCTCGATGGGGTCGCCCTCGATCTGCTCTACCCACCGCTCGCACCGGGTACCCGCGCCGGCGCCTGGGAAGTGGTGAGCGAGATCGGCCGCGGCGGCATGGGCTGGGTCTACCGGGCGCGCCGGGCCGACGGCCTGTACGAGCAGACCGTGGCGCTCAAAGACATCGATCCGGCCCTGGCCGACGACGAGCTGCTGGCGCGCTTCGCCGCCGAGCGCAGCATCCTGGCGTCCCTCGAACACCCGGCCATTGCCCGCCTGCTCGACGCCGGCCTGCTGCCGGACGGTACGCCCTTCCTGGTGCTCGAACACGTCGAGGGCCTGCCCATCGACCGTCACTGTGCCGACCAGGCGTTGGACGCTGCCGCCCGCCTGGAGCTGGTCGAGCGGGTGTGCGCGGCGGTCGCCTTCGCTCACCATCGGCTGGTCATCCACTGCGATCTGAAGCCCGGCAACGTGCTGATCAGCGGAGAAGGCGAGGTCAAGCTCCTGGACTTTGGCATCGCCCGGCTGCTCGGCGAGGGCCGGCGGGAAAATCCTGAGGCCCCGTCGCGCCGGCGGCTGACCCCCGCCTTCGCCAGCCCGGAGCAGGCGCGCGGCGAGGCGCTGACCACGGCGAGCGACATCTATTCCCTCGGCGCCGTCCTCCATTCCTTGCTCACCGGCCGGCCGCCGGACCCGGCAGAACCCGCACCGCCCGGCGGCTCGCTGGATCTGCCGCGCTCCTGGCGCAGGGACCTCGACGCCATTCTCGCCCGGGCGCTGGCGGAGGACCCGGCGGAGCGCTATCCATCGGTGGAAGCCCTGGCCGAGGATCTGCGGCGCGTGCGCTACGGCTACCCGGTGTCCGCCCGGGCGCCCACCTGGCACTACCGGGCCCGGCGCTTTGCCCGCCGCCATCGCCTGGGGACGGTCGCCACCGCCCTCGCCCTTTTGGTGCTGTCGGCCGGGGTGTGGAGGGTCGATCAAGAGCGCCAGCGGGCCGAAAACGAGCGGCAGAAGGCCGGGCGGGTGGCGGACTTCGTGACCTCGCTCATTCGCAGCGCCAACCCCGGCGAGGACGAAGCCGCCGCCCTCTTCAGCGGCGACGCCGCGGCTCGCGCCGGCCGCGAGCTGTTGCTCGACGAAGGCGTCCGCCGCGCCCGCCGGGAGCTGACCGGGGATCCGCAGGTGCAGAGCCGCCTGCTGTTCGAGATCGGCGACGCCTACCGCCAGCTCGGAGCGGCGGAGAAGGCCGGCGCGCTGTTCGAGTCGGCGCTGATCCTGCGGCGCCAGGAGCGCCCGGCGAACGATGTCGCCGTCGCCGAGGTGTTGCTCGCCCTCTGCCGGCTGCGCCTGTTCGAAGGGGAGCTGGCGGCGGCGAGAGAACGCTGCCGGGAAGCGCGCACCTTGGCCTCAGAGGCCACGGCCGGGGGCAGCGCCATGGGAGAAGGCGGCGGAAGGGCCGTCTTTGCCGCGGCGATCAACGAGCTGGGACTGGTCCAGCGCGCCGGTGGCGACCTGCCCGGTGCCGCCCGCTACTTCGCGGCGGCCCTGCGGCTGCGCCGTGAACTCGAGCCGGCGGATCCCCGGGCGGTCGAAACCAGCCTCAACAACCTCGCCCTGGCCCACCAGGAGAGCGGCGATGCGGCGGCCGCCGAGGGGCTGTTGCAGGAAGTGCTCGCCTCGCGCCGCTCCCGCCTCGACGCCGACCACCTGCTGATCGCCCACGCCCTGAACAACCTCGCTTCCGTCGCCCAGGATCTCGGCCGGTCGGGGGAAGCCGCGGCGCTCTACCGGGAGGCTCGGGATCGCGCCGAACGCTCCCTCGGGCGGGAACATCCCTTCGTCGCCACGCTGCACAACAATCTGGGGGCCCTGGCCCTCGACCAGGGTGCGGTGGAGGAGGCTCGGAACCACTTCAAAGCGGCGCTGGAGTTGGGGCGGCAGACCCGGGGCGAAGGTCATCCGGAGGTGGCCGGCTTCCACCACAACCTGGCGGTGGCCCTCCATCGTTCGGGCGAACTGGCGGCGGCGGAAGCCCATCTCGCCACCGCCCTCGACATCCGGCGGCAGGCGCTCGGCGTCGGCCATCCGGACTTCGCCGCGTCGCTTTTCGCGCGGGTGGCGGTGGACCTTGCCCGCGGTGAGGTGGAGACTGCCGAGGGCGCCCTGCTGGAGGCGCGTCGAAGTTGGCGAGAAACGCCGCCGAAACAGACCTGGGTGGCCGGTTGGGTGGAGGCGATGCTCGGCCGCTGCCATCTGGCGCGCGGTGACCGGCCGGCGGCGCGCCGGAGCTTCGAACGAGCGGCGGAAAGGTTGGAGACTGCCGGCCACGGTCCGGAGTCCGCCTACCGGCGGGCGGTGGCGGGCTTGCTCGAAGGTGTGACCTAGTCGCCGGTCGGCACGCCCAGATCCACCGACCGTACGGACACGCCGTCGCCGCCCAGCTCATTGCCGCAGGAACCCTGAGCGACGACGGAGAGCAGCACTGAGACTTCGCCGGTGACCGGGTCGCGGTAATCCGTCAGATCGAAGGCGCCGGCGACCAGATCGTGCTCTTTCTCTCCCCACTGCAAGGTCGCCGGCAGGGGATCGAAGCGGGTCCCATCGGAAGTCCTGACCTCCAGGGAACCGCTCAGCACGGAGATCGTCTCCGGCGGCCCCAGGCGCAGGTCGAGCCGAGCCCGTGGCCAGGTCAATTCGGGGCAAAACCCGAGCAGTACTTCGAGTTCCACCTCGCCGCCGGCACAGAGATCGTCGTGGCCGAGGTCCAGGCCCCGATCCTCGCCGGCGAGGTCGTTCACCGCGCCGAACACCCAGGTAGAACCCACGCTCCGGAACCAGGCCGGCGGCCGCTCGAGGGTCGAGTCCTCGGGGCAGGCGAGCGGGAGCAGGGTGGATTCCTTCGCTCGGCGATCCTCGGGCCACCCGCCGCCGCCGACGGTCACGGCCGGAGACAGGGCAACAAACCACAGGGCGATCACAGTCCATCGGTTTTTCATCGGTCTCACCTCCTGTCGGCGCTTGAAGGCGCGGTCGCCCCGCGGACCGCGCCGCGATCCGCGAGGCTCCTACGCACGAGTTCCTTCGGGGCGCCTATCCAAGAAAACAGGGCGGCGACTCACAGCGCTTGCAGTCTTCCGGGTCGCCGGTGGCCTCGCAGCGCTTGCAGTAGCAGTCGCAGGTTTCCTGGACGGTCGGGAACGCCTCGCACCCGTCGATCGGTTCAGGACCCGGATCCGTCGAGCCGACGCCCGGCGGCCCGTCCGGATCGATCGGATGAGCGCCCGGCGACTGGCCCGCATGAAGGGCGAAACCGCCGCCCGCCAGGGTCAGCAGAAGAACCGCTGAAACCGCGAGGACCTTCGATTCGGAGAGCTTTCTGAACATGGACTCTACCTCCGTGATGGGCTCCGGCGCGCCGCTCCCGGAGAATCCGGGAGGCGCCTTCGGAGCGGTTCACATCGGTACGGGTGATCCGGCCCGAAAACGTGTCATCGCGGGCCGGCCGGTCAAGTCCAGAGGTCGTCGATGCGTCCCCGTTCGATCGCCTGGACGGCGCCCCGGGCGCAGGCGCGCACGGCGTGGATCAGCCCGGCGAAGCGCGGGTCCTGGGTGTGGCCGGCCTGGTAGCGGGCGTAGATCTGCTGCACGATGACCGCGATCTTGAACAGGCCGTAGGCGTAAACGAACACGCCGTCGCCCACCTCATGGCCGGAGAGCGCCGCGTAGCGCTCGGCGACCTGCCGGCGGCTCGGGTTGCCGGGCAGAGTGGTGGGGCTCAGCGCCAAATTCTTGAGAGCAGGCGGGTCGTCCGGATCCACCCAGTAGCCAAGAGTGGTGCCGAGGTCCATCAGCGGATCGCCAACGGTCGCCATCTCCCAGTCGAGCACCGCCCGCACGCGGCCGGGATCCTCTCCGTCGAGGATGAGGTTGTCGTACTTGAAGTCGTTGTGGATCAAGGTGGCGGCAGAGTCCGGCGGCCGGTTTTCCTCCAGCCAGGCGGCAGCGCGATCCATCTCCGGCAGGTCATCCGTGCGGGCCTGGATCCAGCGCTTCGTCCAGCCGGCGATCTGCCGCTCCACGTAGCCGTCGCCCTTGCCGAGGTCGCCCAATCCGGTGCCGACGACGTCCAATCCGTGCAGCTCGACCAGGGTCGCAATCAGGGCCCCGGCGGCGGCTTCCACGGTTGCCGGCGAGGGCGTCTGCCCGGCCTTGACTCGGCTTCGGAGGATTACCCCCTCGATCCGTTCCATCACGTAAAACGGCGCCCCCAGCACCGCTTCGTCGTCGCAGAAGAGCAGCGGCTCCGGCACCTTGCCCCACGCCGGGTGGAGGGCGGAGAGAAGGCGGTACTCGCGTCCCATGTCGTGGGCCGAAGCGATGCGGGCACCGAAGGGCGGCCGCCGCAGTACGAGTTGACGGTCGTCCAGGCGCAGGAGGTAGGTGAGGTTCGAAAAGCCACTCGGAAACTGCTCGACGGTGAGGTCGCCGGCGAGATCCAGTGCTTGATGCAGGTACGGCGCGAGACGTTCGGCGGCCAGCTCCTCGCCGGGCCGAACCGCGGTGGGTTGATCGAGGGCGGTCATGGCCGCCGAGTGTAACCTGGCGCCCTTCCGGCTAGATCCAGTCCCATTCGATCCGGTCCCGTAAGATCACCGACGCCGGGGACTGACCTCCGGCAGCCAGGAGCCGAATCATGGATTTCACCATCGCCCCCGCCACCCGCGACCGCCTCGAACGCCTAAAATGTTTCGTCGAGGAGCGCCTCTTCCCGCTCGAGCCCGAGTTTCTGGCAGGCACCTTCGCCGACCTGCTGCCCGTGCTGGAAGACCTGCGCGGCGAGGTACGGTCGATGGACGAGTGGGCGCCCGGCCATCCAAAGGACGCGGGCGGCCTCGGACTGGGGTTGGTGGAGTTGGGGCTGATCTCCGAAGTCCTCGGGCAGTCACCTCTCGGCCACTTCGTCTTCGGCTGCCAGGCGCCGGACGCCGGCAACGCCGAGATCCTCCACCAGCACGGTAGCGCAGAGCAAAAAGAACGCTGGTTGGAGCCGATCGTCGCCGGGCGGATCCGGAGCTGTTTCTCGATGACCGAGCCAGAAATGCCCGGCTCCAACCCGGTGATGCTCACCACCCGCGCGGTGCTCGAAGGCGACGAGTGGGTGATCGACGGCCACAAGTGGTACACCACCGCCGCCGACGGAGCGACACTCGCCGTGGTGATGGCCGTCACCGAACCGGACGCCCCGCCGCACCAGCGGGCCTCGATGATTCTCGTGCCCACCGACACCCCGGGCTTCCGCCTGGTCCGCAACCTGCCGGTGATGGGGGAGACCGGCGACGGCTACTTCAGCCACGCCGAAATCCGCTACCGAGACTGCCGGGTACCAGCCGAATATCTACTCGGCGAACGCGGCGCCGGCTTCGTCATCGCCCAGGAGCGCCTGGGACCGGGCCGCATCCACCACTGCATGCGCTGGCTGGGCATTTGCCAGCGCGCCTTCGACCTTATGTGCCGCCACGCCACCCGCCGCCGAATCGCCCCCGGCGAAACCCTGGCCGACCGCGAGCTCGTCCAGGCCATGGTCGCCGAAAGCTACGCGGAAATCCAAGCCGCCCGCTGGACCACCCTGCACACCGCCTGGCAGATCGAGCAACAGGGCTGGCGCACCGCCCGCGAAGACATCTCCATGATCAAATTCCAGGTGGCTGGCACCCTCCAAAGCGTCCTCGACCGCGCCCTCCAACTCCACGGCGGCCTCGGGATGGTCGACGACACGCCGCTGGCCTGGTTCTACCGCCACGAGCGGGCGGCGCGGATCTATGACGGTCCGGATGAGGTGCATAAGTTGTCGCTGGCTCGGCGGCTGCTGCGGTAGAACCATTGCTCCTGCCGATTGGACAAAGCGCTTTGGGCTTTGACCTGGGAGATTTACGGAGTGTAGATTTTGGAGACTGAACGAATCGTCTGAAGTAGGCTCTCCTGGTTGGAAAGCAGCCGGCGATTTCAGGAATTCCATTCTAGGTTGGGCGACTTGTCCGTGGTGAGGCGGCAATGCAGAAGGCGTCGATAGCAGTGGATGACTTTTGGAGCATCGTAAGTACAGATCGTAATCGTCGATCTGGCTTTCCATGGGATACAAGCGCACTTTTGGGGCTAGTGGTCATGGCGCTTCTTTCGGCGGCTTGTAGCGACACCCATTTCTTGGCCAAAGATTTCTCTATTACTGTAACCAGATCAAAGGAGCCGCCCGACCCTTTTATCGAGACGATGATCGCGGATCTTACGAACCGAAGAGCAGTGCATCATGAAGATATCGATTTGATCAATGGCTCCGGCAAAGCGCTGCATGATGTCAACCTAAAGGTGATTAGCTTTGACAGCAAGGGGAGAAGTAGGTATCCCAAGAACCCAGTTTTCATCGGCCGTTGGAGTCCTGGTGAGACCCGAGAAGTCGTGGTCTTACCAGACGGGCTAGAGAAGGTTGTGATCATCATTGAAAGCAGAGAGGGAGAGGCTTTGTTCGAGATCTTTGACCTTCCAGATCTAGGCGCCGAGATCCAAGCGACAAGAGTAAGGTGACGCGCTTGAGGAAGGCAATTCAGAAAAAGGTGGTAGGTCGCCCAGCCCAACGGCTGGAGGGATCGCTCTCCACTCCACTCCATCATTCTAGGTTCCACCCGAATATCGAGGGTTGCTCTCCCCCCTAGGTTCCACCCGAATGTCAGGGTTGCCCCAACTCTGGGTGCTCCTCAACTCTAGGCTCCATCCGAATGTCGCGGTACCCTGCCTCGCGAGGCGGCTCGTACCTATTCCGGTGGCTTTGTGCGCCAGCGCCAGCCGGTTTGATGACCTGCGGGTGGGAGGGATCAGCGGCTGATCGGTAGCTCCTTGCCGCCGAGACCGGGCAGCCAGTGGAGTGTCATCCGGTCGGCGAAGGGCCGAGTCTCGCGCTCGAGGGCGCGCATTGTCTCCGGTTCTGCAGCGAACTGCGCCGGCACGACCAGAATGTTCCTCCGCCCTTCACTTTCGAGGGTCTCGAGCTTGGCCTGGAGCGAGCGCTCGCCCGCAACTCCCGCGAGGGCGACCCGCACCCGATGGAAGCGGCTCTTCGCTTTCAGCGGATCGTTCTCTTCGAGATCGATCCATGCCTGGCGATCGGCCTCGGCGACACCCTCCGGCACTACCAGCACGGTCGTGCCACCGAACGGGCCGGGACAGCGCGGTAGCGCACCGCCGAGGGTCCTAGGGTGGACCTCCGGCACGACCTCTTCGCCCTCGATCACTGCCGATGGATCGACGACTGCGAGCGACCCGCCGAGTCGGGCGAGGTGACGGAGCCCGTAGAGGCGAGCCCAGTGCCACGCCCGCGCCGTGTCGGCCGGTACCCGCAGCGTCGCCACGGGCGGACCGCTTGCCGAAGACGCCGGAAGACCGAGAGCCCGGCGGAGGACCCGCTCCTGTTCGGCATCACGGGCCTGGTCGGTGCGAGGAAAGAACTCGGCCTCGAGACCGACCCCGCGATAGCCGGCGAGCTCGCTGCGCCACCATGGCTCGTCGTCGCTCGACCCGACGACGGTTAGAGCGACCGTCCGCTCCGTTTCACCGCGCAACTCCGGCAGAGGCAGTGGAAAATCCCCGAGCTTGGAGTAGCGGCTCGGTTCGAAGGCGACCGCGCGATGGCTCATTCGATCGCCGAGAAGTGCGATCGCGGCGACCACCGTCGCGCCCGTCCCCTCTCCGGCGACGACGACTCGCGTCGGGTCGATCGGGTGGTACCGCAGGAGGTAGCCCCAGATCCTCTCGGTCGCCCCGACGAGCGATCCAATGTCGGCCGCGAAGCTATCGGGCCAGAACCAGCGACCTCCCTCGGAGAGGTCGTCGAGCCGAGCTCGGTACGGCGGCTCGACCACGGCGAAGGCTACCTCGTCGCCGATCCGATCTCGCCATAAATCGAGACCGTCCTGCGACGTCAGCCCGTCGTTGCCGAGCCAAACGACGAGTGGCACCGGGGCCTCTTCCCTCGCCGACTGCGGCAGGACGAACCGGTAGTCGAGTTCGCGGTCCATCACCACGGACCAGGTGCCCTGATTGCGATCTGTCGCGCGCTTCTCGGCGACCACCACGAAGTCGGCGACCGGCACTCCTGCGAGCTCGGCTACCGCCGGATGGCGGGCCGGCGTCACGTCGACGGTGAGGATCCGAGCATCAGGACGCCGCAGCGCGAGCTGCCGCACGGTACCGTCCCGGTAGGCGCTATGGAATGCGCCGTTGACATGGAGCACCATCGAGCCCGGGTGAGCGTCGAGGGCGAGGGCGCACGACTCCCCCATCGTGTTGTCCCACAGGCTCTGGGTCGACGAAAGGCGTTCGTCGTCGTCGCCACTCGACCGCATGCCCGCAAGGTGACCCCGCACGGCGTTGTCGACCCGGCGCCAGTAGGCCGGCGAGTTCGGCAACAGCTCGGCCGGGGCCTGGGCACGCTCGGCTGGCTCGAGATCCTCGAGCAGGCCGATCCCTCCCATCGCGACCCGCCGGATCAGCGGTCGCGGCATGTTCGATGCGACCACCGGCAGGCGGTTGCGCCGCGCCCGCTCGACCATCGGCCGGTAGGCGGTCCGGTACTGGTCCCAGGGCCGGGACTGGTCGAGGAACTCCTCCTCGTCGATCTCGCCGCCGAGGTAGCGATCGAGGACGTCCTGCACGTCGCGCTCGAACATCTCGAGGGCGAGAACAACCCCGTCGTCTCGCCGGTCGAGGAGACCCTCGTAGACCGCGAGCTCAACCCGGTGGGTGGTTTCGTCGACGTGAGTCTCGCCCAGGAAGACCACGTCTGCTTCGGCGAGCCGGTCGAGCATGTCGTCGAAGGAGAGGCGCTCGCCATTGCGCCCGTCGAGCACGACCACCGCCCGTTCGATCTCCGGTGCGGCCCAGGGAGGATCGCCCGCCGCGCTGGTTGTGGCGAGGCCGAGGAAAAGGCCGATCGGGAACAGCCAGCCACAGAGAGTCCGAGTCTTCATGGTGCACCTCCGTCTGGTCGAAACCACGACGCCAACTCCTTTGCGAGGAAGAGGCAATTGGCCGCCTCTGAGCACGCTCGGATACTGGACGACTTTGGTCCTGTTTGTCAAACACCCGTCTCGTCGGGTAGTGGCTTAGTTTCAAATTCTTGGATCGATGAGCCCCGCCACCTGCTCTAGCGTCCAAGCCCGGCGAACGATTCAGCCCACTCTAGGTTCCACCCGAATGTCGAGGATCAAGAATCGCTTCTTTCCCTTCTCGGCGCGTGGAGCGTGAGCGCAATCGCTTGGGCATTCGTTTGAACACAACTGGGTGGAGTCTTGCTGAGACGCTGCAATATTTCGCGTTAGATCGTCTTCGCGTAGACACACTTACCTCAAGCCGAGTCAGAAAACACAACAAGCGGGGTGGTTCTGTGGGGTACTGCTTCCTGCGCGTTGACCTAGCCAGGCCTCAAGGGCGGCACGAAGGGCATTCTCGGGGGAAAGCAGCCTTCTGG